>NZ_JAFBDW010000003.1:0-300000 GCF_016908415.1 Caldicoprobacter guelmensis | reverse complement strand
ATGACGCTTAAAAAGGCATAAATTTTGCTGCAGGGCTTGCGTTTGTAAACGTACGGTTGCTTGAAATGTGGCGGCTGTGCTTTTGCAAGCGTAAGGTCATGTGGCATAAAATTTAAAAATTTAAAAGGAGAGGAGAATGGAAGGTGTTTTGGGTTTATGCAGCTATCGTAGTTTCAATTGCTTCTTTTGTGCTTGCAGGATACCTGTATTCCTGGGTAAAAAAGCAGCCAGGCGGCAATAAAGAAGCCGAAGAGATAGCGTCCCTTATAAGACGCGGGGCCAGTGCCTTTCTGAGAAGGGAGTACAAAATACTGGCTGTGTTTGCTTCGGTGGTGGCAGTACTCATCTTGCTTTTCTTGCCCCATCCTATTTGGAAGAGCAACTTCTGGACAAACTTCAGAATGGCTATTACTTTCTTGTTTGGTGCTTCTCTGTCTGCAACCGCTGGTAAGATCGGTATGGATATTGCCACTATTGCCAATTTAAAGTCGGCTGTAGCTTCCAAGAAGGGTATAGCTCCTGCTTTTGGAGTGGCATTCAAAGGCGGAGCTGTTATGGGTATGGCTGTGGTTGGCTGCAGCTTGTTTGGCGCTTCAATATTGTATCTTCTTACTAATGATCCTAATACTGTATTGAGCTTTAGCTTTGGTGCAAGCACTTTAGCCCTGTTTGCCAAGGCCGGTGGTGGGATTTATACCAAAACTGCTGACGTAAGCGCCGACTTAGTAGGAAAGGTAGAGCTTGGCATACCGGAAGATGACCCCAGAAATCCTGCTGTAATAGCTGATAATGTAGGCGATAATGTCGGTGATGTGGCCGGAATGGGTGCTGACTTGTTTGACTCCAATATCGCTTCCATAGCTGCTGCTATGGTTATAGGTCTATCACTTGGGCAGCAACACCTGGTGTTCTGTTATGCTACACTGGGATTGTTTGCCTCTATATTGGGTGTGCTGTTTATAGGTATGGGCAAGCACAAAGACCCAGGCAGAGCTTTGAATACCGGTACCTATATCACCACCGTATTGTATGCGGTTTTGACCCTTGTGGTATCGCTGGCTTTTAATTATGATTTGCGCATATGGGGTGCTACGATGGTAGGGCTTGTGGTTGCCGTCATTATAGGTATTACTTCAGACTATTTCACAGGGGACGGCAAAAAGCCTGTGGAGAAAGTGGCTAAGGCATCCAGCATCGGACCTGCTTTCACTATACTGAGTGGTTTTTCATATGGACTTTTGAGCTGCTTCCCAGCACTTTTAGGGATAGGTTTTTCAGCTTTGGTGGCTTATAAGCTGTGCGAGCCGATGGGAGCAAGCTATGCCATGTTTGGCATAAGCATGGCGGCTATAGGTATGCTATCTATTGTGGGAATGATCATTTCAAATGACGCTTTTGGTCCAATTGTTGACAATGCTCGTGGTTTGGTTGAAATGGCCAAGATGGGCGATGAGGCTCTAGTCGTCAGTGACGAGCTGGACGCAGCAGGTAACACAGCTAAGGCTATAACTAAAGGGTTTGCTATTGGTGCCGCGGGGCTTACCGTTATAGCTTTGCTTGGCGCTTATAGAGAGACGGTAATGAATGTGACAGGTTCGGATATTAGCTTTAATATAATGAATCCTCTGGTATTCTTTGGCATAATGGTTGGGCTGGCTGTGCCGGCTGTATTTTCTGCCATGTTGATGCTGGGCGTTGACCGAAACGCTGAGCGCATGGTAGCCGAGATCCATCGCCAGTTCGAGACCATACCCGGCCTTAAAGAGGGTAGGGAGGGCGTAAGGCCCGAATACGAGAAGTGCATAGATATAGCCACAATAGGTGCCATAAAAGAGCTGATTCCTGCAGGCTTAATGGCTATAGTGGTAACGCTCATAGTAGGCTTTATAGGCGGTATCCATGCTATTGGTGGATTCCTAACGGGTAATATCGTGTCAGGTTTGTTCCTAGCTTTACTCATGGCCAATTCCGGTGGTCTGTGGGATAACTCCAAGAAATACATTGAGACAGGTGTGTACGGCGGTAAGGGGTCTGATGCTCACAAGGCGGCTGTTATCGGTGACACCGTCGGAGACCCCTTCAAGGATACCGCAGGACCGTCGCTTAATACGCAGGTAACCGTTGTTTCCTTGATTTCCTCCCTGGCTGCTACTCTGTTCATAGCCTTCTCGTTATTCTGATAGGTTGACTTTTAAATACATGTTTTTATCTGGGCCTAGCACAAAAAACCCGCTCATCAAAAAGATGGGCGGGTTTTTGTATGGCTAATCGGCAATCAATGTGTTAAAATAAAGATGGGGAGTGTGAGACTATGGCAAGACCTGTAAAATGGCGAAGGGTGGAGTTCATTCCTAATGTCAGGCACTTTATTCCCGAAGGTGTGCGCAACAGTACAGTTGAGGAGAACTTACTGCAGATAGAGGAGCTGGAAGCCCTGCGTTTAAAGGATTTAGAAGGATTGGAGCAGGAGGCCTGTGCTGAAAGGATGGGTGTTTCACGTCAGACCTTTCAGCGCATTTTGAACAGCGCTCGCCAAAAGGTGGCTGATTCGTTGGTCAATGGCAAAGCTATAAGGATTGGGGGCGGGTATTTTACCCGAAATGTATGCCAGGTTTACTGCAGGCAGTGCATGGCCCAGTGGGATGAAAGCTATGAGAATTTTTCTAAGACAAAAGAGGGGGGTTATACATGCCCACATTGCGGTTCAAATGAGGTGGCGTGCCATGTGCCTCCTGGACAGGGCAGAGGGTTTTGTTATGGCCATTGTTGGAGGTACGGGCAGAGGGGATGAGTTGTGGCGTGTATTACTCCACCCCGCGGGTGAGGCATACCTCCACCACTGAGGCTATCTCGGATATTATTTCAGCAAAGACTTCAGGGGGATGTGGGGAGCGAAAAAGGCGTATATCTCTCATTTCTATTTTTGTTTGGGGCATTCTGAACTGCTGCAGCACATACCGCCTTGCGCCTTTTATGGTTTGAGCGATTTTAAGTATGTCATCCTTATTAAGATCAGGTACAAAAGTGGTGCGGAACTCATAATCTACTTTTCCGTTCATTATTATCTCTATGCTTTGTTGTATACTGGCAACGTTAACTTCTACTCCACAGAGTTCGTTATACCTCTCAAATGGGGCTTTTATATCCATGGCGATGTAGTCTAACAAATCCTTTTTTATTAGCCTTTTCAGCACGTGGGGATGGGTACCGTTGGTGTCAAGTTTAACCAGGTAGCCTAATTCTTTTATCCTGGCGACAAATTCTTCTAGGTCAGGCTGAAGGGTGGGCTCCCCGCCGCTTATTACTACCCCGTCAAGGAATAAACGTCGGGACTTTAAAAACTCCATTACATTGTCTACATCGTATGTAACATCGATGTTTTCGGTGTCAAGAATGTGGCGATTGTGGCAAAAGTAGCAGTTTAGGTTACATCCAGGGGTGAACACGACTGCAACGATATTACTTGGGTAATCCACAAATGAATTCTTTTGTATGCTAGCTATCCTCATAGCGCCTCTTCCCGTATCTTGAATTTTTTTCGGTCAAGGTACTCGCGTTTTTTGCCGGGGTTGTAGTTTTGCACCGGCCTTAAATAGCCCGTAACCCTTGACCATACCTCGGTTTCGGTTCCACAACGAGGGCATTTAAAATGCTCTCCCTTTATATACCCGTGCTGGTTGCAAATGCTGAAGGTCGGTGTGATGGATATATAGGGTATTTTGGAATGGGTAAAAATCTTTTGTATGAGCTTTTTAGCCACTTGGGTATCCTCAATCTGCTCTCCCAGGTAAAGGTGAAGCACCGTTCCGCCGGTGTACAGCGATTGTAACTCGTCCTGCAAAGCTACTACCTCGAATATATCATCGGTATAGCCCACTGGAAGCTGAGTCGAGTTGGTGTAGTAGGGTGTCTCGTCATTGCCTGCGGTTATGATGTCGGGATACCTGCTTTTGTCCAGTCTGGCCAGGCGGTAGGCTGTGGCCTCGGCTGGGGTGGCTTCCAAGTTATAGAAATGACCTGTCTCCTTTTGCAGCTCTACCAAAAGGCTGCGTAAATAGTGCATTATCTCTATGGCAAAGGCCTGACCTTCTGGTGTGGTGATATCCTTTCCCATGAAATTTAAAAGGGCCTCATTCATGCCTACAATGCCTATGGTGCTGAAGTGGTTGTACCAGTACTGTCCCGTGCGCTCTTTTATGTGGCGCAGATAGTGTGTGGAGTAAGGGTAAAGCCCATTTTCGGATTGCTGTTCGATGACCTTTCTCTTGATCTCCAGGGCGGTCTTGGCGATCTGTACCTGCCTCCATAGGCGGGATTTAAACTCGCTCTCGGAGGAAGACAGATACCCTATTCTGGGGAGGTTTATGGTTACCACTCCAATTGATCCGGTCATAGGATTGCTGCCAAAGAGGCCGCCGCCCCGTTTCCTTAGTTCGGTTATGTCCAACCTCAAGCGGCAGCACATGGATACCGCATCCTCGGGGGATAAGTCAGAGTTTACGTAGTTGGCAAAGTAGGGTATGCCATACTTGCAGGTTATCTTCATAAAATCTTCAACCACCGGGCTGTTCCAGTCGAAGTCACGGGTTACGTTGATGGTGGGAATAGGGAAGGTAAATACCCTACCCTTTGCATCGCCTTCCAGCATTACGTCGCAAAAAGCCCTGTTGAACATGTCCATCTCTTCCTGGAATTCGCCGTAAGTCTTATCCATCATCTGTCCGCCTATTATGACAGGCTGGTCCCGGAGGGTGGAGGGGACCTTGATGTCAAAAGTCAGGTTAGAAAAGGGGCACTGGAATCCCACACGGGTAGGAACATTGATGTTGAATATGAACTCTTGAATGCATTGACGCACCTGAGTGTAGGTCATGTTGTCATAGCGGATGAAAGGGGCACAGTAGGTGTCAATGCTGGACCAGGCCTGAGCCCCTGCAGTCTCACCCTGGGTAGTGAACGTGGAGTTCACTATCTGTCCCAAAAACGATCGCAAGTGTTTGGCAGGCTTGCTTTCCACCTTGCCCGGCACGCCGCCGAATCCCTCAAGTAGCAGCTGGCGCAGGTCCCAACCGGCGCAATACGGACCGAAAAATCCCAGGTCGTGGATATGGAGGTCGCCGCTCTCGTGTGCCTCCCTTACCTCTTGGGGGTAAATTTCATGGAGCCAGTAATTTTTTGTAAACACCTCGCGCACGTAATTATTAAGGCCGTTTACGCTCTTGTGGGTGTTGGCGTTCTCTTTTATCTGCCAATCTTTATCCCCAAGATAATTGGAAAACATCTCGATGGTGGCACCGATCAATGCGTTTAGATTTCGTGCATTCCTTCGCTTCTCACGATACAGTATGTATGCCTTTGCCGTTTGAGCATGCCCGTTTTCTATGAGTACCTTTTCCACAATGTCCTGTATCTCCTCAACTTCGGGGATTCTATCGCCAAATTTGAGGTTTGCAATGTCGACCACCTGGCGGCACAGCTCTTGTGCTCTGTTAAAATCATTACCACCGCATGCCATGGCAGCCTTAAATATTGCCCAGGTAATTTTTTCAGGCTGAAATTTCTCAATCCTTCCGTCTCGCTTGCGAATATGGGTTATCATGGTTTTCGCTCCCCTTTCGACTTATTGATGCTATTGTTAAACCAACATGGTTTATGAAAACAGAAGGTTATAATATACTACATATTGGTGTTTTTAATTTTAACACATACAACAAGTTGTGTACACAACAATAGAGGATTTTTTTTTAATATTTTATGACTTATAACTTCAAATAGCTCAAGAATATTTGATTTTTTTAAAAATAGCATAATTTTTTTACTGAACCAGTCATAAGGGCATCATGTGTTACATTATCGCGGTAGTTAAATTTAGGATGATGCAATTTTCCCATTCATTTAGGCCGAATTGTTCACATTAAAATTTACTATAATTCGTTATTCCCAAAAGAGGTTAGAGAGTATATAATATATTTGGTCAAAAGAGCCATATTAACATTTTTTGTAAAGGAGGAGCTATGAAACTGCTAAACAATTTTTTCCAAGTTGCGGGACCGGCGTTGTCGCACAGGTTTGATGCAACTGCTTATTTGCTAGACGGTGGCAAGGAGCTGCTGCTCATCGATTGTGGTACCCCGGAGGGTTACAATGATTGCATCAGTAACATTAGGAAGTTAGGCTATAACCCGGCGGATATATCCTTTATATTAGGAACCCATGGGCATTATGACCATGTGGGAGCAGCTGCCTTGTTTAAAAGGGATTTTGGATGCAAGTTATATCTTCATGAGGCAGACGCCCAGCGTGTAATTGACGGTGATGGTCTTAAGACCACTGCTTGGCTTTTGTATGGCTCGTCTTTTCCACCGTGCGCTGTGGACGGGTTTTTAAAGGATGGCGATGTATTCAAGTATGATAACTTTACCCTTGAGGTCCTTCACACTCCCGGACATACCCCTGGCAGCGTATGTTATATCTTGACCATTCAGGGCATTCGAGTGCTTATAGCAGGGGATACCATTTATGGGGGTTTTAGTATGCATATAGGCTCTAGCGAAGAACGATGGCGTGAGAGCCTTGATAAGATATGCAGCCATCATTTTGATGCCATGGTAATAGGCCATTCAAATCCCGTGTTGCTGGCCGATGCTGATGCCAGGCTCCGAGACGCAAGGGCATCATTTGCAAATTACTACAATCCCTGGTTTAAAAATTTCAAAGATGAGTACAAATATTGATTGTAGAGAAAATATTATCTTGCTGCTTGAAGCATATCTATAATTAAACCTAGATTGCACGTAATAGGTGGTGTAATTGTGATGAAGAACAAAAAGCTTAGCATGATAGGACATGCTCACATTGATCCAGTGTGGCTATGGCAGTGGCAAGAGGGTTTTCAGGAAGTGAAGGCTACATTTCGTTCGGCTTTGGACAGGATGAAAGAATACCCGGAATTTAAGTTTATCTCAAGCTCGGCTGCTTTTTACGAATGGGTAGAGAAAAATGACCCAGAGATGTTTGAGGAGATCAAAAAGCGCGTGGAAGAGGGACGTTGGGCTATAGTAGGGGGTTGGTGGGTAGAGCCAGATTGCAATATTCCCTGTGGTGAATCATTTATAAGGCACGCGCTGTATGGACAGAGGTATTTTAAGAAAAAGTTTGGGAAAGTAGCTAAAGTGGGGTTCAATCCCGATAGTTTTGGGCACAACGGTATGCTCCCACAGCTCCTGAAGGTAGGCGGTATAAAGTATTATGTGTTTATGAGGCCTATGCCTAATGAGAAGGGCCTGCCCAGCAGGATATTTTGGTGGGAGTCGGATGATGGCAGCAGGGTTCTGACATTCCGTATTCCGTACGAGTATCTTACCTGGAAGGGGAATGTGGAGGGGCATGTAAGGCGTTGCGCAGGTGAACTGAAAGAACCCTATACCCATTTGATGTGCTTTTATGGCGTGGGCAACCATGGGGGTGGCCCCACAAAGGAGAATATAGAGAGTATATATGAGCTGTCCAAGAGGGAAGACATGCCACAGCTGGTGTTTAGCACTCCTGAGGAGTTTTTTGCCGAGATAGAAAAATCAGGCATTGAATTTCCTGTAGTACATGATGACCTGCAATACCATTCGGTAGGGTGCTACAGCGCCCATTCAGGAGTTAAAAAATGGAACAGGGAATCGGAAAATTTGCTGATTAAGGCCGAAAAGTTTTCAGCCCTTGCTGATATTTTAACAGGGCAACCCTATCCCGATGATTTCGAAAAGGCGTGGAAGGACGTGCTTTTCTGTCAGTTCCATGATATCCTCGCCGGGACTAGCCTGGAAGAAGCCTATGAAGATGTGCGAAATATGTATGGTGAGGCCATGGCCATTGCCGGTCGAAACCTCAATTACGCGGTACAGTCAATTTCCTGGAAGATCGACATACCTTTGGATGAAAATATGCGGCCAATAGTGGTCTTCAACCCCCATTCGTGGGATTGTGCAGTGCCCATTGAGGTGGAACTGGGGAATTTAGGCAGTGAGTTTAGCCTATTGGATGATGATGGCAAAGAGGTTGCTGTTCAAAGGATAAAGCCGCATGCTGCTTCCAACGGTAGGTACAGGATTAGCTTTGTGGCTGACCTTCCGTCTATGGGCTATAGGACATACAGGTTATTCAATAAAAAAGCCACAGTACGGTTTGACAACATTAAAGCAAATACATATTGTATGGAAAACGGCAGACTACGGCTAGAGATAGACCCGGAGACGGGATATATTAGCAGCCTGTATGATAAGATAATGGGAGTTGAGGTATTCAAAGGTCAGGCGGCAGTGCCGGTTGTCTTGGAAGACAACTCTGATACTTGGAGTCACAACGTGGTAAGGTATGATAGAGAAATAGGAAGGTTTAAGTTGGATAGCATAAGGCTTGTGGAACAGGGGCCTGTCATGAGCACCATTAGCGTGAAATACTCTTATGGTAGCTCTACCCTTATTCAGAACTTTACTTTATATAGTCAGCTTAATGAGGTGGATGTTAAGGTCACAGTTGACTGGCGAGAGCAGTTTAAGCTCCTTAAGATAAAATTTCCTTTCAATTTGGTATTCAGACAGAATACCTTCGAGATCCCTTATGGGTGTATAACGAGGTGCGACGATGGTAGGGAGCAGCCAGGACAGTCATGGGTGGATGTGACCGGTATAATACCTGGTACATCTGTACGGTATGGTGTAACCATAATAAATGACTGCAAGTACAGCTTTGACGTGTCCAATAATGTATTGAGCATGACTGTACTGAGAAGTCCTGTATACGCAAACCACGATCCATATAAGCCTTGTGCTGAGGAATATTATTCATTTATAGATCAAGGCTTACAGCATTTTAGTTACAAGATACTTCCTCATGATGGTGGTTGGGAAGAGGCTGGTACTGTTAAGAAAGCAGCGCTTTTTAACCAAAGGCCGGTGGCCCTCATTGAAACATATCATGAGGGTGCGTTGCCACAGAAGATGTCCTTCTTGGCTGTTGACGTTGACAATGTAGTTGTGGAAGTTGTGAAGAAGGCAGAGGATGACGATGATATAGTGATAAGGTGCAGAGAGGTCCATGGGCTTAATACCAAAGCGACAGTATTTTTCCGTAGCCTAAATAGGGACATAGAGGCTGAGTTTAGACCATACGAGATTAAGACGTTCAAGGTTCCTAGGGATTTATCCAAGCCGGTTGTTGAGACAAACGCTTTAGAATGGGTGGAACAATGTTGAAATAAGCCGAGAGGAGGTTAATTTTAAAATTAGAACCTTCTTGTTTTTTATATAGGTTACATTGTGGAGGTGTATCTTTTTTTTTCTGTTTGTGTTTCCAAATCAAGGCTAAAAAAACCTACCCCTTCACAGTTTGATGAACTTATGCTATTATAGGAAAGAAATAAGCGTCAGTGCAGGAGGTTAGCATACTTATGGCTGGACATTCAAAATGGGCAAACATCAAGCACAAGAAGGAAAAGACTGATGCACAAAAGGGCAAGCTGTTTACCAAGCTTGGCAGGGAGATTGCCGTGGCTGTTAAAGAGGGAGGCAGCAACCCTGAGACAAATCCCCGGCTGCGAGACGCTATAGCCAAGGCTAAAGCGGCCAACATGCCCAGCGAAAACATAATGAGAACGATAAAGAAAGCCGCTGGTGAGTTGGAGGCGGTAAACTATGAGGAAGTCATGTATGAAGGGTATGGCCCACATGGAGTGGCTATAATTGTCGAGGCGCTTACTGACAACAGGAACAGGACAGCCAGCGATGTGAGGCACATATTTGAACGCCATGGGGGTAACTTAGGAGCTGCCGGATGTGTGGCCTGGATGTTTGACCGAAAGGGCTTGTTGGTCATAGAGAAAAATGGGAATATAAATGAAGAAGAACTTATGATGCAGGCTTTAGAGGCCGGTGCAGAAGATATATCCGATGAGGGGGAAGTGTTTGAAATCATTACGGCTCCGTCGGATTTTTCCGAAGTGAGGGAACAGCTTGAAAAAGCGGGGTATTCATTTGTAACCGCTGAGATAGCCATGATTCCTCAAAATTATGTTGAGCTGGATGAAGAGGCTGCAAATAAGGTGATGAATCTCGTTGAAAAGCTGGAAGACCATGACGATGTACAAAACGTATTTACTAATTTGAGGATGGACTGATGGATAATTATTTTAGCTAAACTCTGGTATTAGGATTTTAGTCGATTAAAAGTGAAAGTCGATTTTCTAGGTATTGACAGCGTCACCGCCATGTGACCAAGCTTTGGGGTATGTATAACAAGTGCAAAAAATGGGAACACTATAATCCAAATCCATATTTTGGAGGGATTATGGTGTATATAGGGCGAAAGAGCGTTTTTCTGGGTGCGGTGGCGTTGATTATACTGGGAATGATAATGGGTTACACTTATACCTTGTTAACCGAGATGTTCCAAGATGAGGAGCGCATTGAAAAGGAAAAAGCGCAGGATAACAACGAAGGGGTGCTGTTTAACTCGTTTGAACCTTTAGCAGTGGCTGAGCCACTTCAAACCACCTCTGAGACGACGACTTTTATATTTGAAAGGGTATACAACCTGTGTGGCCATAATTTAGTTTCTTACAGGTCAGCAACGCCGCAAGAAGTTGGGCTTTCACGGAAACAGGTGAAGGACATGTATTCATCGTGGGATATAAAAGAGTTTTCGGCGTCCATCGTATGGCTGTGTGAACGGGTAGATGGTTATTGTCCTAATCACTATGTCATAAAGGATAACGATGGGCGCATAGCTATTTGTCGGCCTCTTGAGGACGGAAGGGGATTTTATCTGATACGCCAGACAAGTATCGATACCGCCTTTTTGGATGCTGACCTTCAAGAACGCGTAAAAGAAGGATGGGTAGTGGATTCCCTGGAGCAGGTAGAACAGCTTGTTGAGAGCTGGGATAGCTGAGTTTTTTTGAGCAGCGATAATGGTTTGCCGAGATGATGGTACTTTGTAGGGTTTTTATATGATGGACGGTAAGGCCTTTGGTAATACTAGGGAATTTATTAAGAAGGGGTAAGGCGATATGGGGGATGTTGTAGAGGAGAAACAGGAAAGGGGAAAAACTACAAGCAGTGAGGACTTAATGGATGCAAAGGATGTCATGGAAAGGATAAAAAACGCAAAAACCGTTGTGGTAAAGGTGGGGACGTCCACCATAACTCATCACAATGGCACTATAAACCTGCTTGTGGTTGAAAAGTTGGTCCGAGCTTTGTCGGACCTTAAAAATGAGAACAAGAACGTGGTGTTGGTCACCTCTGGAGCTATAGGTGTAGGGTGTTCCAGGATGGGGCTTAAGAAGAAGCCTGACTCCCTGCCGGAGAAGCAAGCCTTGGCTGCCATAGGCCAGGTGAGTTTGATGCATGTATATTCAAAGCTGTTTAGCGAATACGGCCAGATAGCTGCACAAATCTTGCTTACCAAGGATGTAATAGAGGATGAGCATCGAAAGAACAACGCCATTAACACGTTCAATACCCTTTTCAAGTATGGGAGCATTCCTATAGTGAACGAGAACGACACTGTAGCTACTGAGGAGATCGAGTTTGGGGACAACGATACCCTGTCAGCAGTGGTGGCAGTGCTTGTGAAAGCGGACCTTTTGATACTGCTTTCGGATATAGATGGCTTGTATGATAAGAATCCCAAACACCACCCGGATGCGAAGCTCATTCCAGTGGTGTATGGTATAACCCGTCAGATCGAGCGAAATTGCCAGAATACCGACAACAGCTTCGGTACTGGTGGAATGATAACAAAGCTGGCTGCTGCTAGAATATGCAACAGCCACGGCATACCCATGGTCATCGCAAATGGGGACAACCCCTATAACATATGCAGGATCATAAATGGAGAGCCTGTGGGGACTATCTTTGTTCCTAACGGAGAGGAGGATAATGATGAGCGAGGTTTTGGAGAAGGCCAAAAAGGCCAAATCGGCTGCTACCCAGCTGGCAAAGCTCTCCTCCAGCGTTAAAGACAGGGCACTGGAGATGATGGCTCAAGCCCTTGAAGACAAAGTCGATTATATCATTGAGGCCAATAAACCTGATGTGGAGGCGGCTATACGAAACGGCAAGTCCAAGGCTTTTATTGACCGTTTGACCCTTAACGAAAAGCGCATAAAGGACATGGCTGAAGGGCTGAGGGTGGTGAAGTCACTGCCTGATCCGGTGGGAGAGGTAGTGTCTATGTGGAGGCGGCCAAACGGGTTGATCATTGGCCAACGCAGGGTGCCGCTGGGCGTTATAGGAATCATATACGAGTCCAGGCCCAATGTGACAGCTGATGCAGCAGGGCTATGCCTTAAGACCGGCAATGCGGTTATACTTCGCGGAGGTTCTGAGGCTATACAGTCCAACAAGGCTATAGTGGAGGTTTTGGTCCAGGCGGCTTACCAGGCTGGCATCCCTGAAGGGGCCATTCAGCTCATCGAAGATACCGACAGGGCTAGCGTGCGTGAGCTCATGCGTTTAAACGGCCTTGTAGACGTGCTCATCCCACGGGGTGGAGCTGGGCTTATAAAGGCTGTGATTGAGGAAGCTACCGTGCCTGTCATAGAAACGGGGGTGGGCAATTGCCACGTGTATGTAGACGGCGAGTGCGACCAGGACATGGCGGTGAAGATTATAGTAAACGCCAAAACGCAGAGGCCGGGGGTTTGCAACGCTGCCGAAACGTTGCTTGTGGATAAGAGGATTGCGGCGGAGTTTTTGCCAAAGGCGGTTAAGGCTTTGCGTGAAAAGGGCGTCGAAATTCGCGGCTGTCAAAAGACGCTGGAGATTATACCCGATGCCGTCCCTGCTACGCCAGAGGACTGGGATACAGAATACCTGGACCTAATACTAGCCGTAAAGGTGGTAGACGGAGTTGACGAGGCCATACAGCATATTAGGCAGCACGGAACAGGCCACTCTGAGGCCATCGTCACAACAAACTATTTTACGGCCCAGAAGTTTTTGGATGAAGTGGATGCCGCTGCTGTGTATGTGAATGCCTCGACGCGCTTTACCGATGGATTTGAATTTGGGTTTGGTGCTGAAATAGGCATAAGCACTCAAAAACTGCATGCCCGAGGACCTATGGGGCTTAAGGAGCTTACCACCATAAAGTACATCATATACGGAAACGGCCAGATAAGGGAGTAAAAAATAAAGGGCGTTCAATACGCCCTTTATTTTTGCCCCTCAATCCACCTGCGGGCTTCTTCTATGGCCTGTGACACAGCAGCAGGTGCGGGGCCACCCGGCAGACTTCTGCGGCTTACGCAACTTTTAAGGGATATGACATCATAGATGTCTTGGTCAAATTTATCTGAGAATTGGCGGTATTCTTCTAGTGTCAGTTCCTCCAACACTTTTCCGTTTTGTATACAGTAAAGCACCAGCCTTCCTACTATGTGGTGGGCATCGCGGAATGGGACGCCCTTGGTTACCAGGTAATCAGCCGCATCGGTGGCGTTGATGAACCCCCTTGCGGCCTGTTTTAACATGTTTTCAGGATATACCTTGATGGTACTGAGCATGCCGGTAAATACCGAGATACAGCTCTTTACAGTATCCACTGCATCAAAGAGGGCTTCCTTATCTTCCTGCATATCCTTGTTGTAAGCCAGTGGAAGGCCTTTCATAGTTGTAAGCAGCGCTATTAAATCACCGTACACCCTGCCGGTTTTTCCGCGTATCAGCTCGGCTACATCAGGGTTTTTCTTTTGTGGCATTATGCTGCTTCCGGTGCTGTAGGAATCATCCATCTCGATGAACTTGAATTCATCCGTTGACCACAGTATGAGCTCTTCGCAAAACCGGCTCAAATGCATCATTATTATGGCCGCACAGCTTAAAAACTCAAGTATAAAATCTCTGTCGGCAACAGCGTCCATGCTGTTACGGGATATAGATGAAAAACCCAGCTGCTCCGCCACATACTGCCTGTCAAGAGGATAAGTGGTCCCTGCCAGGGCTCCCGAACCGAGAGGCATTACATCTACCCTTTTAAAGGCGTCTTTAAGCCGCTCTATGTCACGCCGGAACATCTCAAAGTATGCCATCAGGTGATGGCCTAAAGTTACTGGCTGGGCTTTTTGAAGGTGGGTATATCCCGGCATGATGGTCTCCTTGTGCTTTTCTGCAATGGTAACCAGCTGCTCTTCAAGCACCAGCAAGAGCTTTATGACCTCATCGATGGCCTCTTTGGTGTACATCCTGGTGTCCAGTGCTACCTGGTCATTGCGGCTTCTGGCGGTATGCAGCTTTTTCCCCACGTCCCCTATCCTTTCTATGAGCAGCGATTCAATGTTCATGTGTATGTCTTCGCTTGCAACGTTGAAACTTACCTTACCATCTTCGATATCCTTCAGTATCTGTTTTAGCCCCTCGCAGATGGCCTGTGCCTCTTCGGGGGATATGATGCCCTGCTTGCCCAGCATTGTGGCATGGGCTATGCTACCTAATATGTCCTGCTTGTACAGGCGGTAATCAAAATGGATAGAGGAATGGAAGTCGTCTACCTCCTTGCTGGTCTCCTTTTCAAAACGGCCGCCCCACAGTTTCATGAGTCAAGACCCTTTCTTTTTTCTCTCAAAAGTGCCTGGACTTTAAGCGGCAACCCAAAGAGATTGATGAATCCTTCGGCGTCTTTTTGGTTGTATACGCTGTCTTCGCTGAAGGTAGCTAGCTCTTTATCGTATAAGGAATAGGGGGATTCGACCCCGGCAGGTATGCAGTTTCCTTTATATAGCTTGAGCCGTACCCAACCGGTTACGTTTTCCTGCGTGCTATCCACGAAGGCCGACAGCGCTTTCCTCAAAGGCGTGTACCATTTACCGTCGTATACCAACTCTGCAAATTTGAGGGCTACGTGCTGCTTATAGTGCAGTGTATCGCGGTCTAGAGTGATGCTCTCAAGTATGCTGTGAGCTGTATAGAGTATTGTTCCTCCAGGGGTCTCGTATACTCCTCTGGATTTTATGCCCACCAGTCGGTTTTCCACCATGTCTACTATTCCAATTCCGTGTCTGGCGCCTATTTCGTTTACCTTCTGTATGAGCTCCACGCCGTCATATCTGGTGCCATTTACCTTTATCGGGATGCCCTTTTCAAATTCTATTTCCACGTATTCGGGCTCATCGGGGGCTTTATGAGGGGGCGTGCATATGAGATACACGTGATCTCCGGGCTCATTCCGTGGGTCTTCCAAATCGCCACCTTCATGGCTTAGGTGCCATAGGTTTCGATCCATGCTGTAGGGGTGCTCTTTGGTGACCGGTACGGGAATGTTTCGGGCACGAGCGTAATCTATGGCATCTTCTCGGGACCGTATATTCCACATACGCCAGGGGGCTATGATCTTAAGGTGTGGGTTTAATGCTTTAATGGTCAGTTCAAACCTCACTTGGTCATTCCCTTTACCGGTGGCTCCGTGGGCTACTGCCACAGCACCTTCCTTTTCGGCTATCTCTACAAGGCGCTTGGCGATCACCGGACGTGCAAAAGATGTACCCAGCAGGTACTTGCCTTCATATATTGCTCCTGCTTTCAGCGTAGGAAATATGAAGTCCTCCACAAATTCCTTTTTCAGGTCTTCTATGTAGACCTTGCTGGCACCGCTTTTTATGGCCTTCTCCCTTAAGGGTTCCAGCTCTTCACCCTGGCCTACGTCTCCTATCATTGCAATCACTTCGTAATCAAAATTTTCTTTTAGCCAGGGGATTATGATGGATGTATCCAGCCCGCCGGAATATGCCAGTACCACTTTCTGCTTTTCACCCATGATTTTCAACCTCCGTCAATTTGTTTTTAATAATTATACAGTAACATGCATAATTATTCAATTACTTATCGGCCTGTGTCGCTTTGTTGTCTTAAAATTTCTATTGCATCTTTATCTGAAGAGATATTAATCGGGTAGTTGGAGTTGACACAGTACCGAAAAAATCATAATATTACTATAGCGCATTCCATAGAGTGTGGCAATAGCGTGTTAAAAATCATTGTTTTTTGGAGTGGGTTATGCTTGTACTGGGAATAGATCCAGGAATAGCCATCTTGGGCTATGGGTTGGTCAAACAGGATGGCAATTCCTTGAAAGTTGTCGACTATGGGGTTGTGAGTACCCCTTCTGACATGGACACCCCGCACCGGCTTGTTGCCATCTTTAACTCGGTAAGCGAGCTTATAGAGCGCTATGCTCCTCAGGCAGTAGCTGTAGAGGAACTGTTTTTCAATAAAAATGTAAAGACGGCTCTTGCCATAGGGCATGCCAGAGGGGTGGCTGTGTTGGCCGCTGCTCTTAAGGGTGTCGAAGTATACGAGTATACTCCGTTGCAGGTTAAACAGGCAGTAGTGGGATATGGTAGGGCTTCTAAACAGCAGGTTCAGCAGATGGTGCGAATTCTCCTCAATTTGCCGTGTGTACCAAAGCCGGATGACGCTGCCGATGCCCTGGCGGTATCCATATGCCATATTCATTCGGCTGCCATGAGGGCTAAGATGGAGAGGGCGGGCTTTATACTGCGTGAGTAAGGATGCTGTTATTGCTGTTGTTATATACTAAGGATTGAAACCTGTACATAGGTCTGTATGCCTTGTGTTTTTTTCGGAGAAGAAGTTATTTGCTATAATGGTTTTTGATAGGAGAGATGATATGTTTTCGTATTTGAGGGGAACGCTTGTGGAGGCCGGTCCACAGCACGTGGTATTGGACGTGCAAGGGATGGGATTTCATATAATTGTTCCGGCTTCTGTAGCCTCGAAGCTTCCTTCAAGGGGGAGCGAGGTTAAGCTGTATGTGCATCTCAACGTTCGTCAGGACAGTTTGGAACTTTATGGTTTTTTAAATCGCGAGGACAAGCTATTGTTTGAGAAGCTCATCTCAGTATCGGGTATAGGGCCCAAAGCTGCCATTTCCATGCTCTCGACTTTGTCGTCAACTCAGCTGGCTCTGGCAATTGCCACCGGCGATGAGAAGGCTTTGAGCTCTGCTCCTGGGATAGGAAAAAAGACGGCTCAAAGGGTTATACTGGAATTGAGGGAAAAAATTGACAAAGAGGCGTTAGAGGGCGCTGTAGCTAGGGTGAATCAAGCCATTCCAGCGCAGGGGATGGAGAAGGAGGCGGTGCAGGCTCTGATGGCATTAGGATATCAAGCGGTTGAGGCTCAACAGGCTGTGGATCTGGTAAAGGGCCAGGCACAGGATACTGCAACTCTGGTTAGGCTGGCTCTCAAAGCCCTGGATAGAAGATAGGGGTGAGCATCATGGCTGAGCAGGAAAACAGGATTGTCACTTCAATGAAGCTTCATGAGGATAGCGAGACCGAGCAGACTTTAAGGCCTAGGACCCTTGATGAATACATAGGGCAAGAGAAGGTGAAAGAGCAGCTCAAAATATTTATACAGGCTGCATTAAAGAGGGGTGAGCCTTTGGACCACGTTTTGCTTTATGGCCCCCCAGGATTAGGCAAGACCACGCTTGCTTCGATTATAGCCAACGAGATGGGAGTGGGCATCCGAATAACTTCCGGGCCGGCCATCGAAAGGCCAGGAGATCTGGCGGCTATACTTACTAATTTGAGCGATGGAGATGTGTTGTTCATAGACGAGATTCACAGGTTGAGCAGAAGCGTTGAAGAAATCCTTTATCCCGCTATGGAAGACTTCGCACTGGATATCATAATAGGGAAAGGCCCCAGTGCCCGTTCGATACGCCTTGACCTTCCTAAGTTTACGCTAATAGGAGCTACCACCAGGGCCGGGATGCTAACCTCTCCTCTCAGGGATCGATTTGGAGTGATACATCGCCTGGAACTCTATACTACTGATGAGCTAACCAGGATAGTTATTCGATCGGCTGATATTCTGGGGATTCCCATAGAGCCCGGAGGGGCAAGGGAGATTGCAACACGGTCACGTGGTACGCCGCGGGTGGCCAATCGTTTGCTCAAGCGGGTTAGGGATTTTGCGCAGATCAGGGCAAATGGGATGATTACGAGGGAGGTTGCCAGGGAAGCCCTGGACCTTCTGGAGGTGGATTCCCTGGGCCTGGATGAGGTTGATAGGAAGATTTTGAGAACCATTATAGAAAAGTACAATGGTGGTCCGGTGGGACTGGATACCCTGGCTGCTTCGACTGGTGAAGAGAGCACCACTATTGAGGATGTATATGAACCATTTCTGCTGCAGATGGGATTCATTGCCCGTACCCCGCGCGGTAGGGTGGTAACGCCCCTTGCCTATCGCCACTTGAAAATCCCTTATCATGAGCAGCAGAGATTGATATAATAATACTTTACTGGTTTATTTATAGTAAGCATTGACTGGTGCTGGTAAGAAGTTCAATTCCTTTTGAATACAAAATAGAAAGTGAGGGTGAGATAGCAGCTTGAAGGTAGAAGATTTTGATTATTACCTTCCGGAGGAGTTGATAGCCCAATTTCCTGCAGAAAAACGCGATGAGTCGCGCCTGCTGGTATATCATCGCACTACCGGTAAGATAGAGCACCGAATTTTTAAGGATATAGTAGAGTATTTGCATAAAGGGGATTGCCTGGTGGTCAACGATACCAGAGTGATTCCGGCTAGGCTTTTGGGCAAGCGGGCTGGTACCGGTGGTAAAATCGAGTTTGTGCTGCTCAATCAAATAAATGATAGGCGATGGGAAGTTTTGGTAAAACCTGGCAGAAGAGCGCATATAGGTAGTGTATTCATATTTGGAGATGGGTTGCTTGAGGCCAAGGTGCTTGATAGGACCCCCGAAGGGGGGCGCATAGTGGAGTTTCAATATGAGGGCGTTTTTAACGAAGTACTGGATAAAGTGGGGATTTTGCCGCTTCCACCTTATATTCGAAAACAAATAGACGACCCTGAAAGGTATCAAACGGTTTATGCTGAACACCGTGGGTCGGTAGCGGCACCTACTGCAGGGCTCCATTTTACTGTGCCATTGCTTGAGAAGATACGGGCTTTGGGGGTGGACATAGTCAGGGTAACCCTTCATGTGGGGCTTGGGACTTTCAGGCCCGTAAAGGTTGATAATGTAGAAGAACACCGCATGCACGAGGAATACTACAGGATCACTGAGGAGGCCGCAAGGGTTATAAACGAGACCAAAGAAAGGGGAGGTCGAGTAATTGCTGTTGGGACCACCTCCACAAGGGCCCTGGAGTCTTCGGCCGATGACAGCGGCAGGGTGCATCCAACTGAAAAGGGGTGTACTGACCTGTTCATATATCCGGGGTACAAGTTCAAAGTGGTGGATGCGCTCATCACCAATTTCCACCTACCCAAATCTACCCTGCTCATGTTGGTGAGTGCCATGTGTAGCCGTGAAGAGATACTCAGGGTGTATCAAGAAGCGATAAAGGAACGGTATCGGTTTTTCAGCTTTGGTGATGCCATGCTGATACTCTGACTCTATCTATTTGAAATTGGGATGCACACTTGTGAAGGCGCTGGTTGCGTTGTTGAGGAGATTTTGCATAAAATACGAAAATTAATTCGTGTGGTTAGAGGTGAAGTATGATTTTTAAGTTTGAACTTATAAAGGAGTGCTCCAAAACCGGTGCAAGGTTGGGCAGGGTACATACCCCGCATGGCAGCTTTGAGACCCCTGTATTTATGCCTGTGGGCACCCAGGCTACCGTGAAGGCTTTGACGCCCCGGGACCTTAAAGAGATAAACGCCCAGATTATATTGGCCAATACATATCACCTTTACTTGCGGCCGGGGCATGAGCTGATCAGGCAGGCCGGTGGATTGCACAAGTTCATGAACTGGGACAGGCCCATACTCACTGATAGCGGTGGGTTCCAGGTGTTCAGCCTTGCTGATTTAAGGGAGGTAACCGATGAAGGCGTTTGCTTTAGGTCACATCTGGACGGTTCAAAGCACTTCATAAGCCCTGAAAAAGCTATCGAGATAGAGAATGCACTGGGTGCAGATATCATAATGGCCTTTGACGAATGTGTACCCTACCCTTGCGATTATGAAACTGCAAAAGAGGCTGTTGAGAGGACCACCAGGTGGGCCAAACGGTGTAAGGCTGCTCACCAGCGGGAGGATCAGGCGCTTTTTGGAATCATTCAGGGTAGCGTCTTTCGTGACCTCAGGATGAGAAGCCTTGAGCAACTGTTGGAACTGGATTTTCCTGGGTATGGTATAGGAGGCTTAAGCGTAGGTGAACCCAAGCCTATAATGTATGAGATTTTGGAGCACATAACTCCAGCCATGCCGAAGGACAAGCCAAGGTACTTAATGGGGGTAGGTTCGCCGGATTGCCTGATAGAAGGTGTTATAAGGGGAGTGGATATGTTTGACTGCGTGCTTCCCACTAGAACGGCCAGGACAGGTCTAGCCATGACCAGCCGGGGGAAGGTGATGCTGCGCAATGCGCCATACCAGCGGGATTTTGGTCCGCTTGATCCGGAATGTGATTGCTATACCTGTCAGAATTTTTCTCGTGCCTATTTGAGGCACCTGGTAAAAGCGAGGGAAATACTGGCAGCCATATTGATCAGCTTGCATAATGTGAGGTTCTTGATTCGACTTATGGAAGAGATAAGGGAGGCCATAAAAAATGATTGCCTCCTTGAGTACAGAAGAAGCTTCTTTGAAAGGTACGGGTATAGCAATGAAGAATGACTTGTAAACGGCTCTAAATTAGGACGCTGTATGGGAAATTTTTTATGTGGCTAGGCTTGAAAAAATAAAAAGCAAATTGGCAGGATTTAATTTTTGTGTTATACTTGTTTCAAAGGCAGGAGATACCATGACCTGTTTGTAAAATAAACATGGAAATACAGTTTTGTAATATGAATTTTTTGGTAAATAGAATTTAAGGAATACTTTTAGAAGAAAGGAAGGGAAGAAAATGCCTTCACAAGAGCCAAGCACTACGGCGCTTTTGATTCAATCCTTGCTCCCGTTTGTGATGCTTATAGTAATCTTTTACTTCATGATCATCAGGCCCCAGAGGAAACGGGAGAAAGAGACCAGAGAGATGTTGGCATCTTTGAAAGTAGGAGACAATGTCACCACCATAGGTGGAATTTGCGGCAAGATAGTACGTATCCGTGACGATATCCTTACCATAGAAGTAGGGCCGGATAAGGTGAAGCTGGTTGTTGAGAGGTGGGCTATCCGCAGCGTAGATAAGCCGATCTCAGCGGATTGATGGTTGATGGGTGTAATTTTTTTGGTTGAAGTGATGTCAGAGTAGTGGGAAGTTTTGTCTCCAGCCGGGTTCAATAAATTGAAAAAAAGCAAGCGGGATGGTTTAACTTTAAAATATGCGTAACGTGTAGACGCGAAGAGGTTTTGTCTGACTATTTTTGGAGCAGACAAAACCTCTTTATTTTATCCTTTTGCCTGTCATACTCTGTACCTGCACGGCATAAAAGTTAAAATGAGAAAGCAATGTGAAGGGATGGGAGAACAATATGAGGAGCCTGAAAAAGAATTCGGTACAGCTCGACAAAAGCGGCATAGTGTATACTGGCCTGGTCATATTGAAGGCCTCTCTCTTGGCGGTCATAGTGACTCTTTTGGGTTTTATGGTTTTTGCTGTGGTAATGAAGTTGGCTAACCTGCAGGAAACCATAATCCCTCCTGTAAACCAGGCCATTAGGATAATAAGCATCGCTTTGGGTGGCGCACTTGCGGCCCGCAGCAGCAAGACAAAAGGCTGGCTTAAAGGTGCATTGACGGGGCTTTTGTATATTGTATGGGCTCTTGTAATAAGTGCTGTATTCGGAGGCAAGTATGCTTTTGACAAGGTGCTTTTATCGGATGCTCTGCTGGGCATAGTGGTAGGAGCCATTGGAGGAATCATAGGCATAAATCTTGAGTAGGGTTAAATTGTAATTTCGGGGAGATTGACAAACTGAAGATGCTTTTTGTATACTTTAGACAGGAATGCAGTATTGTTATTCTTAAAGGGTAGGGGCTGACTTGAGATAAGTGGTAGGGAGTTGCAAGGGAATAGGATTTTGATGAGTCTGAAGGGATAAAATTGCTGTAAAGGAGGCGTTTGGATATGAAGCACATCAAGACGTTACATAAGGGAACGTTGAAGGACAGCCTGAAAAAAGGTGGTTGTGGGGAATGCCAGGCATCTTGCCAGTCTGCGTGCAAGACTTCGTGTACTGTGGCTAACCAGGCATGTCAAAAGCAATGACTTTGACGATGTTGTGTTAACGGGAATGATATTTGTGGTCAAAATGTCACAGGCAAGAAACAGCAGTGGCGTTTGCTACTGCTGTTTTTTGTCTTCTATTTCGGTTATTGACTAGTCTACCACCCAAGTATTATAATTGAAAAGGTAAGTTTTTTTAAGGGGGCCAGGTAATGAGGAAGAAAAGTGGTTTGAAGCTATTTTTGATAATATTATGCATTGCCATAGCGTCCTATATCGCATTAAATGGCCTTGAAATAGGGATATACCGGATTGTCCCCTTGGGAGAAGGGGTGCAGCAGGGTTTGGACTTAAAGGGAGGCCTTTATGTCGTGTATGAGGCTGACATCGCCCCCGGTGATCCGGACAGGGATAATAAAATTGAGGGCGCAATAAGGGTTATGCGTAACCGACTTGACAGAGCTAATCAACATGAGGCTACAATTGCGCCTCAGGGCACAAATCGCATCGTGGTGGAGATACCCGGTGTGAGCAATCCACAAGAACTGGCTGATATATTGATGAAGCCTGCTGTGCTGGAATTTATTGGCCCAGAGGGAGATGTAATAATTACTGGAAAAGATGTTAAGAGTGCAAAGCCAGGATATATAACAGGCCAAAAACCCGTCGTTCACTTTGAACTGCATCCCGAAGGTGCAAAGAAATTTGCCGAGGCTACCGAGAAATACCTTGGCAAGGTGATAAAGATTGTTCTGGACGGCAATCCCATATCGCAACCTAAAGTTAATGAGGAAATCCCAAATGGTCAAGGCGTAATCGAGGGTATGGAGAATATAGAAGAAGCTAAGACGCTGGCAAACTTGATCGAGAGCGGTGCACTGCCGGTAGAGCTTAAACAGGTGGAAGTGAGGACCATTGGTGCGACGTTAGGAGCCAATGCCCTTGAAAGAGGGATACTGGCAGGCATAGTAGGGCTTTCGCTGGTATTCTTATTCATGTTGGTTTATTACAGGTTGCCTGGTTTGGTCGCCGATTTGGCCCTGGTGGTTTATGCGTTGCTTGTGATGCTGATCACGGTGGTGGCACGCATTACGATTACGCTACCGGGTATTGCAGGCATAGTGCTGTCAATAGGCATGGCGGTGGATGCCAATGTCTTGATATTTGAAAGGATGAAAGAGGAGCTGCGTGCAGGCAAGACCATGAGGGCAGCTCTGGATGCCGGCTTCTCAAAGGCGTTCAGCGCTATATTGGATTCCAATGTTACAACTCTTATTGCCGGCGTGGTGCTGCTGTATTTCGGGACAGGTCCCATTCAAGGGTTTGCCAAGACGCTTATGCTGGGTGTAGTGGTAAGCTTGTTTACGGCGGTGGTCTTTACCAAATATGTGCTGCGGCTCATCATAGACTTGAACGTGCAAAACAAGAAGTTGTATGGTGTATGAGAGGGGTATACGGGAGATGAAAATTGATTTTGTTTCAAGATACAAAATATTTGTCACAATTTCGCTGGTCATTATCTTGGTCGGTTTGGCTATCACCATCTTTCAGGGCTTGAACTTGGGTATTGACTTTAAGGGTGGGACTGTCATATACGTCAACATCGGCAAACCCTACTCACCAGATGATATCCGCAGCATACTTTCATCTCAGGGTATACAGGCTACTGTAGTACAGGTAGGTGAAGACAAACAAGATGCTCTTATACGCATGAGGTACATGGAAAACCAAAGCGAAATACAGAAGAAATTGATAGAGGCTTTGAAAGAAAAATATAACTTGTCGGATGAAAGGTTTAGCGTTGACACGGTAGGCCCTACCATTGGGAGAGACCTGACGCGTAATGCTATATTGGCCACCGTAATATCGTGGGTATTTATCCTCATATATGTAGCAATACGCTTTGAATTTAGGTCAGGGGTGGCGGCCATTGTCGCATTAGTACATGACGTGCTTATAATGGTCGCGGCTGCTGCTATTTTGAGGACGCAGATCAACAGCCCTTTTGTGGCGGCTGTGCTTACTATAATAGGTTATTCCATCAATGACACCATCGTGATCTTTGACAGGGTGCGTGAGAACCAAAAGAAATATGGTAGGAGTTTGTCTTGGGCTGAAATAGTGAACAAGAGCATCAACGAGTCGATGACGCGAACCATAAATACTTCTCTTACCACATTCCTTACGGTAACGGCTTTGTATGTGTTCGGAGTAGAATCCATCAAGGAGTTTTCATTGCCCATACTGGTTGGTATAATCTCGGGAACTTATTCTACAATATTCATTGCTGGTCCTTTGTGGGTCGAATGGAATGAAAGGTCAGAGAGGCGCCGAGTTGCTGCCGCAAAATAATCGGAAATGGCTTGGTGTAAATACTGTAAAACGAGCAGTGTGTGGCACGTTGAAATGCAAAAATAGATGGCTAAATAAAATCGACCATTTCATAAATAAGTTTATCTCTTTTAATTGTGTAAGTTGATCTATGGAAAGAGTGTAAATGAGCTTCCTTCGGGAAGCTCTTGTTGTTATTTTATCTGTTATTTTCTTGAAAAAGGTATTAATTGTCGTTAAACAAAAATACTCTCATTTTTCAACATGAGGAGCTGAAATGCCATGCCTCTCTATCTTCCGCTGGTAGAGGAGACGCCAGAGTGGCACAAATGTATAGAGAGTATAAGTAATGGTCTGGGTATTTCCAATGTCATGGCAAGGCTGTTGGTCAACAGGGGTATCAGAGATTTAGAGCAGGCTACCTCGTTTATCGATCCCTCTTTGAATAAATTACATGACCCTTTTTTGCTTCCTGATATGGCAAAAGCGGTTGACCGGATTCAACAAGCTATAGATCACCGCCAACGGATTGCGATATATGGAGACTATGATGTGGATGGAATTACGGCGGCTTCTGTTTTGTACCTGTTTTTAAAGAATAGAGGTGCAGAGGTTGAGGTGTACATCCCTGACCGTTATTCTGAAGGGTATGGCATGAACTGCCAAGCTGTTAAGCAGCTTTGTGATGGTGGGGTTAAGCTTATCATCACGGTGGATTGTGGTATAACTGCGATTAAAGAGGTGAAGCTGGCCAGGGAGCTTGGCGTGGATGTTATAGTCACCGACCATCATCAGTGTTCAGGAGAGCTACCTGATGCCTGTGCTGTTATCAATCCCTCGCGTGGTGACCATTCTTATCCTTTTTGCAGCCTGGCAGGGGTGGGGGTAGCTGCCAAGCTGATTCAGGCCATGGGCGGAATTGAGGCTGTGGAGGAATATCTTGATTTAATAGCCCTGGGTACAGTAGCTGATGTGGTACCATTGGTGGATGAAAATCGGATACTGGCAGCTAAAGGTATAGAACGCATGAATATATCCCCTAGGCTGGGAGTTGAAAAGTTGATTAGAGTTGCTGGGTTGGCTCAAGGCAGTATTGATGCATACAAGATAGCTTTTATGTTAGCCCCCAGGCTGAACGCTGCTGGGAGGATGGCTACAGCTTATCTGGGCTTTTCGCTACTTACAACCCACGATGAGGAGAAGGCCTCAAGTATTGCTCGGCAGCTCAATGAGGAGAACAGCAGGCGCCAGCGTATCGAAAACGCTTTGGTAGAAGAGTGCATAGACAGGGTTATTAAAAATGGTGACCTCAGTACCGAATGGATAATAGTGTTAGAAGGGGAGGAGGGGGAAGGCTGGCACCCTGGTGTCATAGGCATCGCAGCTTCAAAAATCAGCGAGCTTTTTTACCGTCCATGCATATTGATTTCGCTTCAAGGCGATACTGGTGTGGGCTCTGCGCGGAGCATTGAAGGCTTTGACATATACAACGCTTTAAAACACGTTGATGACCTCTTCCTTCGGTTTGGAGGCCATGAAATGGCAGCGGGTTTTAGCATTTTGAGAGAGGCTATTCCAGAACTGAAACGACGCCTTTTGAATTATGCGCACCGTACCATGGACGAGTTGCTGCTCATCCCTCGCGATTATCATGATGGATTATTGACGCCGCAGGACATTACCCTATCGCTGGTACAAGAGCTAAAGCGGCTCGAACCTTTTGGTATGGGGAATCCACCACCTAAATTCCTGTTTTGCAATGCTCAGGTGGAAAGCTGCTGGGCAGTAGGGGATGATGGAAAGCATCTAAAGATGGCGATATCTACTGGGCAGCGGCTGTGGGACGCTATCGGCTTTGGATTAGGTGACAAAAAGGATTACTTGCTAGGAAAGCGTAATAAGGTGGATATCATCGCCGCTGTGGAGGAAAATGAGTGGGGTGGCGTGAAGAAGGTACAGCTCAATGTTAAGTCCATGCAAAACGTAATAAACTCCCGTAATGATGTGGAAGCATTTCTGGAACCCTTTTATTTTAAATTTTTTGATGCTTTTTTGCAAGAAATTATGTATAATAATGATTGCATAAATACTAGTCAATTGAGCAAGGTATGGGAACTGGCGTTCCAGCAGTTAGGTTATGAGGAGGCGATACGCCGTTTTAAGGCATCCAAGGTAGGTAACTTGATTTTGGCAAGTACTCTAGAAGGAGCACAGTGGGCATTAAATCTAATTGTCCAGGAGGAAATGCCTCATACGGCCTTTGCGTATGGATACTTCCACGAAATGTGGGAGACGGGAATAAATGGCATTCTTCTTGCTCCTCTGATTGACAGGGTGCTTTTCAGGCATTACAGAAGTATCTTTTTGCTTGAAGGGGAGCTTCCTCTATACCCTCGATTGTTTTCTATGGAAGGCTTAAGTGAGAAAGTTTATATTATAAAGGGCTGGAACAGCCAGGGAGTGTTGCTCAAAAGGGTGCTTGAGCGGCTGAAGGTGGAGAGAATGCACTTTGTGGCGCTGTACAAATGGCTGTACTCACAACGCTCAGGTCAAAACCTGTGGCCAGGGTTGTCCAGAATGGTGTGGCAATTCAATCAAGCAACGGGGCAGGATATAAACGAGTTTCAGATGCGCTTGATGTTGGGTGTATTTAAGGAATTGGACTTTGTGAGGATAGACAGCCAGCAGGCGTATGTGAAGGTGGAGTGCGTTCAAAATCCGCGAAGCCGCGAGCTCACCGAGAGCGTGCTTTATCAAAAGTACAGGGTATGGATTGAAGGGTTGCAATCCCATTGTGAAAAGGAGGAATAGTAATGGATTTGAAGTCAAAGATCAGGGTGGTACCGGATTTTCCAAAGCCGGGTATAAGCTTTAAAGACATAACGACTTTGCTTAAAGATCGCGAGGCCTATGTTTACACCATAGATTCGCTGGTGGCTTTTTGCAAGAATAAAGGAGCTGAACTCATAGTTGGACCCGAAGCAAGAGGGTTTGTATTGGGGGCCCCAGTGGCGTATGCGCTTAAGGTGGGTTTTGTACCGGTGCGCAAGCCGGGCAAGCTACCCGCTGAGACCGTGAGTTACGAGTATGGCTTGGAGTATGGTTCAGATGTGTTGGAGATACACAAGGATGCCATTCAGCCCGGGCAAAAGGTGGTAGTGGTGGATGACCTGCTAGCCACGGGAGGGACTGCTCTGGCGGTTGTCAAGCTGGTGGAGAAATTAGGAGGTATAGTCACGGGTGTGGCATTTGTCATAGAGCTGTCGTATTTGAACGGACGAAAGACTCTGGAAGGATATGATGTGTATTCGGTAATTACCTACGATGATTGAGTGTAAAATATTGGAGGATGGAAGGATGGTTGGTGCTACTGTGCCAGCCATTCTTTGTAATTATGGCAAAATCCTGATTTTGAAGACGGCTTCAGGATTATTTAAAATTAGTGGATGGTTTAAATTGGTTGTATAGAACATGGGGTTCTGAATGCAGAAGAGAAAGGGGTGGGATAATGAGTGGCAATGGAATAGAGGTTAAGGTATTGGAACTTGAGACCAAGGCTGAGCAGGCGTATGGCAAAGAGGGGTTGCAGCTGATACGCAAGGCCTATGATTTTGCTGCAAAAGCCCATGAGGGGCAAAAGCGCTCATCTGGCGAGCCATTTATTATCCACCCCGTGGAAGTTGCTCTTATATTGTTGGAGCTTGGGTTGGATGTGGATACGGTTGTGGCAGGCATATTGCACGATGTTATAGAGGATACCGGCGTTACTTTACAGCAACTGGAGAATGAATTTGGGGGCGATATAGCAAAGCTGGTGGATGGGGTTACAAAGCTCAGCCGGATAGAGTATAAGAACAAGGAGGAACAGCAGCTTGAAAGCCTGCGGAAGATGTTTGTGGCTATGGCGAAGGACATAAGGGTTATAATCATAAAGCTTGCTGACCGGCTACACAACCTGCGGACTCTTGAGTATGTTGACGAGGAGAAGCAGCGCGAAAAGGCCTATGAGACTTTGGAGATTTATGCTCCGCTGGCTCACCGGTTGGGCATATTCAAGATAAAGTGGGAACTCGAGGATATATCCTTACGCTATATAGATCCTAAAGGGTATTATGACCTGGTGGAAAAGGTGGCGGCCAAGAGGAGAGAGAGGGAGGCGTACATTCAGGAGGTCATCCAGACTCTCAAAAAGAAGCTGGAGGAAATGAACATCGAGGCCGAGATAGAGGGGCGTCCCAAAAACTTTTACAGTATCTATCGCAAGATGTACATGCAGCACAAGAGCTTTGATGAGATTTATGACCTGCTGGCCATACGCGTCATCGTAAATTCGGTGAAAGACTGTTACGCTGTACTGGGCATAGTTCACACCCTTTGGAAACCCATACCCGGCAGGTTCAAGGATTATATAGCTGTTCCCAAGCCCAACATGTATCAGTCGCTCCATACCACTGTCATTGACTCCAGGGGCGAGCTGTTTGAGATACAGATACGTACTTGGGATATGCATCGCATTGCCGAATACGGGATTGCAGCCCACTGGAAATACAAAGAAGGGCGTAAGGTTTCAACCGACCTTGACGAGAAGCTGGCATGGATACGCCAGCTTTTGGAATGGCAAAACGAGTTTAAGGATTTCAGGGAATTTGTCGAGACATTGAAGATAGATTTGTTCAGCGATGAGGTGTTTGTTTTTACGCCCAAGGGGGATGTCATTGACCTGCCTAAAGGAGCGGTGCCATTGGACTTTGCATACGCCATCCATACCGAGATAGGCAACAAGTGCGTAGGCGCCAAGGTCAACGGCAAGCTGGTTCCTTTGGATTATCAGCTTCAAACAGGCGATATAGTGGAAATAATAACCTCGCCTAACAGCCGTGGTCCCAGCCGTGATTGGCTCAAGATAGTTAAGACCACTCAAGCGAAGAATAAGATCAAGCAGTGGTTCAAAAAGGAACGGCGAGAGGAAAACATAATAAAGGGCAAGGAAATGCTGGAAAAAGAGGCAAAGAGGCAAGGGTATGCCCTGTCTCAGCTCATTAAAAACGAGTGGATTGAACCAATACTCAAGAAATATGGGTTTCATTCAATCGATGATATATACGCCGCAGTGGGTTACGGCGGACTTACTACCAGCCAGGTGCTGGTAAGGCTCATCAACGAGTACAAGAAATATCAAAAGGTTGCTACCTCTGAATCAGAGGAAGAAGTAACTGTAAAGCAGGAAAAGGAGGATAAGCCTAGAAGGCGTGCCGATAACGGCATACATGTAAAGGGCGTGGATAATATATTAGTAAGAATTGCCAGATGTTGTAACCCTGTGCCGGGAGATAAGATTATAGGATACATCACAAGGGGTAGAGGGGTATCAGTGCACAGGGTTGATTGTGTCAACGTGGCCAACATTGCTCCTGAGGAAAGGCATCGGCTGGTGGATGTGGAGTGGACTGGTGAGGATAAAGCTTCATATAATGCCGAAATACAGATAATAGCTCGGGATAGGCATTCGCTTTTGGCCGACATAACCAGTACCCTTGCCAATATGGATATAGCTTTAACGGCTGTCAATGCCAGAACCAACAGGATGCGTCAGGCTTTTATAAACTTAAGCCTGGAAATAAAAAACACGCAGCAGCTTGAAAAGGTGATGAGGCAGCTCAAAAAAGTGCCTGATATACTGGATGTGCACAGGGTAAACGCCTCGTGAATTAGAGGCGACCTGTTTAAGCGCCTTTATGCTGACGATCGAAAACCTTTAAGTTGTTTGGAGTGAAGGTTTGAATGAGGGCGGTTGTTCAACGGGTTAAACACGCCAGCGTTAAAGTAGACGGTGAAGTGGTGGGTTCAATTGGAAATGGACTGTTGGTATTTTTGGGCGTGGAAAGGGATGATGGCGAGGATGACCTGGCATATATAGTGGACAAGGTGGGAGGCTTGAGGGTGTTTGAAGACGAGAATGGCAAGATGAACCTGTCTGTAAAGGATGTGGGAGGGGCCATACTGGCGGTTTCGCAGTTTACTCTTTACGGCGATTGCAGGAAGGGACGTAGACCCAGCTTTACCCAGGCAGCACCTCCTGATGTAGCAAAGAGATACTATGACTTGTTTGTGGAGAGGATAGGTCAGCTTGGCATCCCTGTGGCTACCGGCATATTTCAAGCAAAGATGGATGTGTCGCTTATCAATGATGGCCCGGTGACCATACTTCTGGACAGCAAGAGGACCTTTTAAGGGAGAAAGGAGCAGCAGACATGAAGGTTATAACCATGCCGGTTGGAGAACTGGCTGCCAACTGCTATATAGTTTACTGCAAAAATACCATGAGGGCTGTCGTTATTGACCCGGGTGCTGAGGGACAAAGCATATTAAATCGTATACAGCATGAAGGGGTTAAAGTAGAATATATATTGCTTACCCATGGCCATTTTGACCATATAGGTGCTGTGAAGTTTCTCAAAGAACATTTGGAGTCTTGTGTAGCTATTCATGCCGGTGATGCTCCGGCTCTTACCGATGCCAGCCTGAACCTTTCGACCTTTATGGGAGGGTATTCAGTACAGACGCCGGCAGATGTATTGCTAAAAGAAGGAGATGTACTTGATGTTGGCGGTATAAATATAAAAGTGCTCCATACGCCTGGACATTCGGAGGGAAGCGCCTGTTTTGTGGTAGAGAGGCCGATAAAGGCGGTATTTACCGGAGATACGTTGTTTCAGGGGGCGATAGGCAGGAGCGATTTTCCAGGGGGCAGCTACGACCAGTTGATTAGTTCCATAAGGGATAAGCTTTTGGTACTTGATGATGATTATACCGTCTATCCGGGCCATGGATTGAGGAGCACCATTGGTACTGAAAGGATTGCCAATCCGTTTATAAAATAGCCGAAAGAATTGTTAAAAAGAGCGTTTTAAGGGCTTGATAGTGACCATGACGAGGCTGGTTTTTAGGCATTGAAAAATACCTTTTTGTAGTGGAGGGTTGTTGTAATTTTGAATATATATGTTCATGTTGCAGATGACAAATTTGAGCACGAAATATGGGAACTCACCCGTGTATTTTTTCCGGATCACCCGGTCAAGGTACTTAGTGATGCGTCGGCGGAAAGGGATAATTCAGGAGAAAAAGCAGATGGGCAAAATGATTTGTTCATTGTTGCTCATTATACCTGTTCTGGTTTTGAAATCATAGCTGAAAGTCGGTTGGAAGACAATGGCGGTAAGGTGCTTTCTACAAGCCGGAGAAGCCAAAAATTAGATGAAACTACCAGAATGTCTCATCTCAGACAAAAGAGGGAGATAAAGAAGGTCCTGTGCCAGTGTGTGTATGATGTGCTATCCCAGTTTACCGGCAAGCATCCGCACTGGGGGATACTTACGGGTGTGCGCCCCCTTAAGGTGGTGCATAACCTGATGGATGACGGATTGAAAGACCAAGAGGTTTTGGACGTTTTGAAGTCTGAGTATTATGTAAGGGATGATAAAGCTTCTCTTTTGGTTGAAACAGCTAAGAATCAGCGGGGTGTGATAAAATCAGCCTCTACCCAAACTGCGTCTCTTTATATACACGTCCCCTTTTGTACCACCAGATGCCTTTATTGTTCCTTTCCATCGGTTGTGATAGATGGGTACAGGGGAATGGTGGATGCCTATATAGACTCCCTGGTTAGCGAGCTTAATAGTGTGGTCTCGCTTTTGCTCCAAAAAGGGGTTGTGATTCAAAGCCTTTATATAGGTGGAGGGACTCCTACTGCCCTTGGTTATGACCCACTGGAGCGGCTTTTGAGCGCCATAGCCCTGTTGCTGGATGACCATGAGGTAGGGGAGTACACGGTGGAATGTGGTAGACCCGATACTCTGGACCTCGACAAGCTTTGGATGCTTAAGGCCTTTGGAGTAAACCGTATAAGCATCAACCCTCAGACCATGAACCAGGAGACGCTTGATAGGATTGGCCGGCGACATACGGTTGAGGAAGTGGTATCGCGGTTTCACATGGCCAGGTATGTTGGCTTTGATTGCATAAACATGGATGTAATAGTGGGGCTACCCGGGGAAGGTGTGCCGCACATGGAAAGAACTATGGAGGCCATTGCTGCCCTCCAGCCCGATAACCTCACTGTACACACCCTGGCGGTAAAGAGGGCGTCCAGGCTTAAGGAATCGTTGGATGAATACCCCTTGGTCTCGGATGACGTTGCTGAGAAGATGTTGGAGACATGTCAGAAATGGGTAAAGGAAATGGGATTGGTGCCCTATTACCTTTATCGCCAGAAATACATGGTGGGGAATCTTGAAAATGTTGGGTATACTAAGCCTGGTAAGGCGTGCATATACAATATTCAGATGATGGGCGAAAAGCAGACCATATGGGCATTTGGTGCCGGTGCGGTGAGCAAGGTATACTTTGCCGAAAACGACTGCATACACCGTGTTCCGAACGTAAAGGACGTGAAGGAGTATATGGAGCGGCTTGATGAGATGATACAGCGAAAGATGAGGTTTATAGATGGATCCGAAGGGGGTATTGAGGATGACCTATAAAAGATTTGGGAACACTTACATTGTAAGCATTGAAAAAGGAGAAGAGGTTGTAGAGTCGCTCAAGCGCTTTTGCGAGGCGGAAAACATCAAGCTGGGATATATAACCGGTATAGGGGCTTCAAACAAGCTGGTGATAGGAATCTTTGATACTAAAGAGAAAGTGTATAGTTCAACCGAGGTGGCCGGCGAGCATGAGATAACTTCCATTACGGGCAATATCACCACCATGAAGGGCCAGACCTATCTTCACATACACGCCACTCTGGCAAATTCTCGATTTGAGGCTATAGGGGGGCACTTGAATTCGGCCGTGGTGAGCGGCGTATGCGAGGTTTTCGTACAGAAAGTGGAAGGAGAAGTGGACAGGGAGTTTGATCCCAACGTGGGGCTCAACGTTCTGAGGCTGTAGAAAAACAATGGTTGACAGTGCCTTTCCATTGGCTTTATAATACTTATAACCTCATATTCCAACGGCTGTGAAGAGGAGAGTACCTGGATGGATGCATCAGAGAGGGGATGCCGTGGCTTGAAAGCAGGCGCGGGTGTGAGCATCCCTTGCGGAAGTCCCGGGAAGGACACCTTGGAGCTGGTCTGCTGAATGGGAGTAGGCAGACCCGCCGATGGGCGTTAAGAGGAGAGTGGGAGAAGGTGGCTTCTCCAAGAAGGGTGGTACCGCGGGCAGGTGAACCTCTCGTCCCTTATTTGTATTAAGGGAATGAGAGGTTTTTTAAGTTAATGCAGAGGAGGGACAGGGAGATGTTGACTCAGGCTCCTAAGGGTACAAAGGACGTATTGCCCGATGAATCATATAAATGGCAATATGTAGAGAAAATGATACGAGAAGTTGCTCATCTTTTTGGTTATAGAGAGGTGCGTACCCCTACTTTTGAACACACAGAGCTGTTTGAGAGAGGAGTAGGTGATACAACTGATGTGGTTCAAAAAGAGATGTACACCTTTATTGACAAAGGCGGAAGGAGCATTACCTTAAAGCCTGAAGGAACGGCAGGGGCGGTGCGCGCCTACATAGAAGGCAGGCTTTATGCTCAGCCCCAACCGGTCAAGATGTATTACCTAACGCCGGTATTCCGCTATGAGAAACCTGAGGCGGGGCGACTCAGGGAGCATCACCAGTTTGGCGTGGAGGTGTTTGGTGCTCCTGATGCCTCGGTGGATGCCGAGGTTATAAGCCTGGCGGCGGCTTTGTTTGAGAGGCTCAATATAAAGAACCTGGAGCTTAACATAAACAGCATTGGCTGCCCGGCTTGCCGGCCCAGGTATCATCAGGCACTTAAAGAGTACTTATCGGAGCAGCTGGATGAACTGTGCTCTAATTGTAGGCAGCGCTTTGCTCGAAATCCGCTAAGGGTGCTTGATTGCAAGGAGGAAAAGTGTAGGCAGGCAGTAACATCTGTTCCTGTTATACTTGACTTTTTGTGCGATGAGTGTGGGACGCACTTTGATAGCTTAAAGCGCTATCTGGACGCTGCCGGTATATCGTATACGGTAAACCCCATGATTGTGAGGGGGCTGGATTACTACACCAAGACGGTGTTTGAGTTTATTTCAAAAGATATAGGGGCACAGGGGACTGTATGCGGTGGAGGCCGTTACGATGGTTTAGTGGGTGTATGCGGCGGTCCTGAAACACCAGGTGCTGGCTTTGGAATGGGCCTTGAGAGGCTGCTTTTGGTCATGGAAAGCCAGGGTATTGAAATACCGCCACCACGAAATCTGGATGTCATGTTCATAACCGTAGGGGACGAGGCACGATTTAAGGCGTTTAAGCTGGTGAAGGATTTGCGCTTGAAGGGTATTTCGGCTGATATGGACCACGTGGGCAGGAGCATAAAAGCCCAGTTCAAGTATGCAGACAAGCTGAGAGTACGCAGGGCGTGTATAATGGGTGAGGACGAGCTCAGGCAGGGATGCGTCAAGGTGAGGGATATGGCATCAGGCCAGGAAGAGATGATACCAGTGGATCAGCTTATATTTTACTTTGAGCGTCTGAGAAAACTTGAGTGAACGACGTTCTATGGGCTGTAATGGGCAGCTTATTTTGATGGCACAGTTGAGACAGTCGAATTGATGATAATTTACAGGGTAAATAGTTCAAAAATGTAAGAATAAGAAAAGGAGGAATGCGAGTATGGTCGAGTTAATGGGAAACTGGAAGAGGACACACATGTGCGGTATTTTGAATCTAGAACATGTGGGCCAGGAGGTAATCCTTATGGGATGGGCTCACAGGCGGCGAGATTTGGGTGGGTTGATATTTATTGACTTGAGGGATCGTACCGGAATAGTACAGGTGGTATTTGATGAAGAAAGGTGTGGTCAAGAAGTATTTAGAAAAGCCGAGGCGGTACGCTCGGAGTATGTCCTAGCGATTAAGGGCATGGTGGTAAAGCGTGAACCTGATACAGTCAATCCCAAAATTCCCACGGGTGAAATTGAGGTGGTGGCAAAGCAGCTTAAGATTCTTGCGGTTTCGAACACTCCACCGTTTAGCCTTGAGGATGACATAAACGTCTCCGAGACGGTGAGGCTTAAATACAGATATCTCGATTTGAGAAGAGCTGAAATGCAGAAGAATATAATTTTGCGACATAAGATAACCAAGTGGGTACGTGATTTCCTTGATTCCAAGGGCTTTTACGAGATAGAGACGCCTATGCTCACAAGGAGTACGCCCGAGGGTGCGAGGGACTATTTGGTGCCCAGCAGGTTGCATCCTGGGAAGTTTTATGCACTGCCACAGTCGCCACAGCTATTCAAACAGCTACTCATGCTGTCGGGGTTTGACAGGTATTTCCAGATCGCCAGGTGTTTTAGGGATGAGGACTTAAGGGCTGACAGGCAGCCCGAGTTTACGCAGATAGACATAGAGATGTCGTTTGTGGATGTGGACGATGTCATAGCCTTAAATGAGGAGATGCTGGCTGACATATTCAAAAAATCTCTAGGGATTGAGCTTTCGTTGCCGTTGCCGCGCCTTACTTACAAGGAAGCCATGGAGAGGTATGGGACAGACAAGCCCGACACTCGATTTGGCCTTGAAATCAAAGATGTGACAGACCTGGTGAAGGAATGTGAGTTTAAAGTGTTTTCAAGCGCTGTGGCTTTCGGTGGTAGCGTAAGGGCTATAAACGCCAAGGGTTGTGCTGTTAAGTTTTCCAGGCGCGAGATAGACTCACTTGTGGATTTTGTTAAAAGCTACGGCGCAAAAGGGCTGGCATGGATTGCCATTGAGCATGATGGATTAAAGTCGCCCATTGCCAAGTTCTTTACTGAGCAGCAGATGAGCAGCATATTGAAGCGCCTGGAGGCCGAGACGGGAGACCTGCTGCTTTTTGTGGCAGATAAGGACGATGTGGTTTTCCAGACGCTTGGACAGCTGCGTCTTGAGCTGGGACGTCGCTTGAACCTTATGGACAAATCTAAATTTAACCTGGTATGGGTCACTGAGTTTCCGTTGCTAGAGTATGACGAAGAAGAAAAGCGCTTTGTGGCCAAACACCATCCTTTTACTGCGCCCATGGATGAAGATATAGAGTATCTGGAAACTGATCCTGCCAGGGTGCGCTCCAAGGCCTATGATATAGTTTTGAATGGCGTTGAAATCGGTGGTGGAAGCATAAGGATTCACACCACAGAGATGCAGGAGAAGATGTTAAAGGTCCTGGGCTTTTCCAAGGAAAAAGCTTGGCAGAGGTTTGGTTTTTTGCTCGAGGCCTTCAGATACGGTGCGCCACCACATGGGGGAATTGCTTATGGCCTGGACCGCTTGGTGATGATGCTGGCCGGAAGGGATACCATACGGGACGTCATAGCCTTCCCCAAGATGCAAAACGCATCTGACCCTCTGACCGACGCTCCATCGGAAGTGGAGCCCAAGCAGTTGAAAGAAGTGCACATTCGTGTGGATGCGTGAATTTAAAAATTGTGGTTTAATATCGCGATAAATGGTTAAATATAATGGTAACGCGGGTGATGATATGCTCCACGCTTTTATAAGGACCCAGTGGCTGATCGGTGAGCAGGCACTAAAAAAGCTCAACAGTAGTACCGTGGCTGTGTTTGGCATTGGAGGGGTGGGCAGCTTTGCTGTTGAAGCTCTGGCAAGGTGTGGAGTGGGCACGCTGATCCTGGTCGACTATGACAGGGTGTGCCCCACCAACATCAATCGCCAGATTCATGCTGACGTCACAACCATTGGGCGTCCCAAGGTTGACGCGATGAAGGAAAGGCTCCTCAAGATAAACCCGGATTTAAGGGTAATATGCCGCGCGGCATTCTACGGGCCCGATACGGCGGACGAGCTCCTTGATATAGGCTGTGATTACGTGATTGATGCCATCGATACCATAGGCTCAAAAGTTGACCTGGTGGTGAGATGTAAGCAAAAGGGTATACCCATAATTTCCAGCATGGGGGCCGGGAACAAGATGGATCCCACCGCTTTTAGGGTGGGGGATATATATCAGACTTCGGTGGACCCCATCGCTAAAGTCATGCGGCGCGAGCTCAAAAAGCGAGGCATAGATAGCTTGAAGGTGGTGTATTCCACCGAGCCGCCAATAAAGCCGAAGTATACTTTTGTTGATGGCTTTGGCGATTTAAATAAGGAGGATGAGGTAGAAGTTGTTGCTGCTCCTCCGCGCAGACGTAAGCATCCACCAGGAAGCATATCCTTTGTTCCACCGGTGGTGGGGTTTATTTTAGCAAGCGAAGTGGTAAAGGACCTCATCGGTTGGCCACGGCATACAAGATGACATCGTTTGTTTGGATTTTAGCATCGATAATGTTGCTGCGGTATTTTTAATACAGGGATGATGGTTTATGACAGAAGTGGGAGAAGTGGTTCGAACAAAAGGCGATATGGCGGTAGTGAGATTGAAGAGGAACTCGGCGTGCAGCCGCTGTGGGGCCTGTGGCCTTGGCGCTGGGCCGGATGATATGTTTCTCACTCTTCCAAACACTTTGAAGGCTAAGCCGGGTGACCTAGTGGAGCTGAGCCTGGAATCAGGTCAGCTGCTCAAAGCATCAGCCATAACCTATGTGATTCCCCTGATTGCATTGATTGTGGGAGTCGTAATGGGTTATATGCTGGGGGAGCGCATAGGGATTGACCGGCAGCTGGCAGGAGCGATACTGGGCATTGTTTTTACCGCGGCGGCCTTTGGGGCTATACGCGCATTGGATCCCCTCTTTAGAAGGAGCAATCACTTTGTCCCGCGTATGGTTTCGATTTTAAGTAACAATATAAATGATGCGGACCTGTAAGTTTAAAACAATTAAATGGACGAAGAAAGGAGAGTTGCATATGGCAAGTCAAAACGTCATTACGTTGACAGCTGCTAATTTTGATAAAGAGGTGTTACAATCGGATGTACCTGTTTTAGTAGATTTCTGGGCTGCATGGTGTGGTCCGTGCAGGATGATTGCACCCATCATTGACCAGCTGGCTGATGAATACGCTGGCAGGCTAAAGGTGGGCAAGGTGAATGTGGATGAGGAGGCCCAGCTGGCCCAGAGGTACGGGATCATGAGCATACCTACGCTGTATTTCTTCAAAAACGGGGAGGCTATTGGGCAGTTGGTAGGCGTAAGGCCAAAAGCCGAGCTTGAGAGGGTAATACAGTCTGTTCTGTAAAAAGGTCGGAGAAAAACTCCGACCTTTTTTGTGAAAAAACTTGTCAATTTTAAAGGTAGCCATTATAATGGTATATAAAATTTGAGCGGCTTTTAAATTTTAAAGGAAGGAGTCTTGCCTATGGTGGATTTGAGGGAGATATACAACGCTGACCCGGAGGTAGCAGAGGCTATAGAAGCAGAGCTCAAAAGGCAACAGGACCACATAGAGCTCATCGCTTCTGAGAACTTCGTTAGCCTGCCTGTGATGGCAGCCATGGGTACCCATCTTACCAACAAGTATGCTGAAGGGTATCCGGGTCGTCGTTATTACGGCGGTTGTGAGTTCGTCGATGTAGTAGAAAACATAGCAATTGAAAGGGCAAAGAAGCTGTTTGGCGCTGAACACGCCAACGTACAGCCGCACTCGGGTGCTCAAGCCAACATGGCGGTATATTTTGCGATGCTAGAGCCGGGAGACACCATTATGGGCATGAATCTCGCCCATGGTGGGCACCTAACCCATGGCAGTCCCGTTAATATTTCGGGCAAATATTTTAAGATCATTCCTTACGGCGTTGACCCCAATACCGGTTACATAGATTACGATGAAGTCAGGCGTTTGGCCAGGGAGTTTAAGCCAAAGCTGATTGTTGCGGGTGCCAGCGCATATCCGAGGGTCATAGATTTTGAGAAGTTCCGCGAGATTGCAGATGAAGTTGGGGCTTATTTGATGGTTGATATGGCACATATCGCAGGCCTGGTGGCAGCAGGGCTGCACCCCAGTCCTATACCTTATGCTGACTTTGTTACCACCACTACTCACAAGACGCTGAGAGGCCCCAGGGGTGGTATGATACTTTGCAAAGAAAAATATGCCAAGATGATAGATAAGGCCATTTTCCCGGGGACGCAGGGAGGGCCGCTTATGCATGTGATAGCGGCCAAGGCGGTGTGTTTTGGGGAAGCCTTAAAGCCTGAGTTTAAGGAATATCAGAAGCAGATCCTGAAGAATGCCCAGGCTCTGGCCAGTGGCCTCATGGAGGAAGGATTCAATTTGGTTTCTGGTGGTACCGATAACCACTTGATGCTGGTCGATTTGCGCAACCGCGGCATAACGGGGAAGGATGCGGAGAAAGCGCTGGATAGCGTGAGGATAACGGTCAACAAGAACACCATTCCCAATGACCCGCAAAGCCCGTTTGTGACCAGTGGTATCCGTTTAGGTACGCCGGCTGTGACCACCAGGGGCATGAAAGAAGAGGATATGCGCCAGATTGCGCGGGCTATTTCCCTAACTCTGTCAGATGTTGAGAAAAACAGGGAAGAGGTGCTGGGGATAGTGGATGACCTGTGCAGGCGTTATCCACTGTACAGCCAGGGGATTTTGAAATAAATTTTTGGTTTATCTGGGCAAAAAAGATGGTCTTTTAAAAGATCATCTTTTTTGTTCTGTATATATTTGGATAGTTGAGCATTGTGCGCAATGGCTGGTAAACTGGTCTGCCGGGGATGATGTAAACGGCCGGTTGTCCAGTTTTCCTGGTTTTACATCGCGGGCTCCACTAGCGAGCCTGCGCCGGTTTGACCTTTTTCGGATGGCTGAGTTAACTTACCAAAGCCTTTTGAGAATTTGTCGTCTCCACGTGTAAATCTGGCGAAAAAAATAAAAAAGGGATTGAGTGAAATGGACAAGAATATGCCTTTAGCAGCCAGGATGAGGCCTGAGTCTTTAGAGGAGTTTGTTGGGCAACAGCATATCATAGGCAAGGGCAAGCTGCTTTATAGGGCTATAAAGAGCGATCGGCTTACTTCGGCCATATTCTACGGTCCTCCTGGCACTGGTAAAACTACTCTAGCATACATAATTTCCAAGGAAACCAAGTATCCCTTTAAAAAATTAAATGCCGTAACTGCAGGAGTAAAGGAGATCCGCGAAATAGCGGAGGAAGCTAGAAATTATCTATTAAATCCCAAAGGACGGGTTATACTATTTTTTGATGAGATCCATCGTTTGAATAAGGCGCAGCAGGATGTACTGCTTCCATTTGTGGAGGACGGTACCATTATACTCATAGGTGCCACTACTGAAAATCCTTACTTTGAAGTCAACAAGGCGCTGCTGTCTCGCTCCACCATATTCAAATTTGAGCCACTATCCCCGCAGGAAATACGAACCATCATCGACAGGTGCCTGAAGGATAAGGAAAGAGGTCTGGGCGAGTATCCTATCGTTATCACCGAAGAAGCCATCGACCACATAGTGCGGTTGAGCGATGGTGATGCCCGCGTAGCTATGAACGCCCTTGAGCTTGCTGCTTTAACCACTCCGCCCCGTGAAGATGGAAAGATATACATTGACCTGGAGGTCGCGCAGGAATGCATACAACAGAAGGCTATAAAGTATGATAAAGATGGGGACAATCATTATGATGTTGTGAGCGCTTTTATAAAGAGCATGCGGAACTACATGGAGCCCGATGCCGTGCTGCACTGGCTCGCCAGGCTGGTGGAGTCAGGTGAAAAGCCCGAGTTTATTGCGCGGCGCATCATAATCGCAGCGGCCGAGGATGTAGGACTGGCAAACCCGACTGCTCTACAGGTGGCAGTAGCGGCAGCTCAGGCAGTAGAACGCGTGGGTTGGCCAGAAGGCAGAATTATACTGGCAATGGCGGCTTTGTACGTAGCCTGCTCGCCCAAGTCAAACTCGGCTTATATGGGTATAGAAAAAGCATTGGAGGATGTTCGTACCAAGAACGTTGGGAGAGTCCCGATTCACCTGAGGGATGCTAGCTATCCGGGAGCGAAGGAACTGGGGCATGGTAAGGGATACAAATATTCTCATGATTACCCCAATGCCCGCGCCGTGCAGCAGTACCTGCCGCCCGAACTGGAAGGCGTCAGGTATTATTTCCCTAAGGATTCCGGATGGGAGGCTAATATAAAGAAGATATTGGAAAAACTTAGATAAAATTTTTTGGCATTAATCTTGACAAAATTACTAAGGTATGCTATTCTGTAACCAAAAGAAAACCGAGTAAATTACTCGGTTTTAGAGAGGTGGTAGAGGGTGAAACTTTCAACAAGGGGGCGATACGGGGTAAAGGCTATGTTTGACTTGGCGCTCAACTATTCGGATGAACCTGTTTCACTGAAGAGCATTGCTGAGCGCCAGGGACTTTCGGAGGCTTACCTGGAGCAACTGATGGCAGTCTTACGTAAGGCTGGCCTGGTAAAGAGCGTTCGCGGTGCACAGGGAGGGTACGTGCTGAGTACTTCGCCTGACAATATAACTGTAGGGGAGATCATAAGGAGTCTGGAGGGTTCGATGGCCCCTGTTGATTGTGTCATAGAGAACGAGGAAACTGATTGCGAAAAAGCTGAATACTGTGTTACGCGTTTAGTCTGGGAAAGGATCAGGGACAGCATAAATCAGGTGGTGGATTCCATAACCCTTCAGGATATGATAGACGATTATAAGAGACTCCATCAGCGCAAGGCGGAAAGGGAAGGTTGAAAAATGAATATTGGAATAGACAGCGTTACTATTGCATGAGGCTACTGTAGAGAGACAATGGACTAAAGAATGTGGGTTATTTTGAAAGTTTTGGTTTTAATTAACATATTACTGAAAGGAAGTGCTTATATATGCAGAGAAGAATATACATGGACCATGCTGCCACAACCTATACCAAGCAGGAAGTGCTTGATGAGATGCTGCCTTATTTTAAGGAGGTATACGGCAATCCCTCAAGCGTTCACAGCTTTGGTAGGGAGGCAAGAAAGGCTGTGGACCTTGCGAGGGAAAGAACGGCTGCTGCCCTCAACGCTTTGCCTGAAGAGATATACTTTACCAGCGGGGGTACAGAGGCTGACAACTGGGCCATCAAGGGCGTGGCGTGGGCCAACAAGGATAAGGGGAACCACATAATTACCACCTCAATTGAGCACCATGCAGTGCTTCACACCTGCCAATACCTGGAGAAGATGGGCTTTGAAGTAACCTATCTGCCGGTTGACAGCTATGGGCTGGTCTATCCCGAACAGGTGAAGGAGGCCATTACTGATAAGACCATACTCATAAGCGTTATGTTTGCCAATAATGAGATAGGTACCATTGAGCCCATCAAGGAGATCGGCCAGATAGCCAGAGAATATGGGGTGTATTTCCATACCGATGCGGTGCAGGCAATAGGGCAGATACCGGTTGATGTGAAGGAGATGAACATAGACCTTTTGTCCTTATCGGCTCATAAGTTTTACGGCCCCAAGGGTGTGGGGGCGCTTTATGTCCGGAAAGGTGTGAAGCTCCATTCGTTTATTCACGGTGGGGCTCAGGAGCGCAACAGAAGGGCAGGCACCGAGAATCTGCCCGGCATTGTGGGATTGGGCAAGGCCATAGAGCTGGCTGTTTCCAATTTGGAAGAGAGCAGCAAAAGGCTGACAGCCATGCGTGATCGGCTGATATCCGGCGTGCTCAATACCGTAGAAAACGTACGCTTGAATGGCCATCCCACCAAGCGTTTACCGGGCAATGCAAACTTCAGCTTTGAATTCATAGAAGGGGAATCTCTGCTGCTTAGCCTTGATATGAAGGGTATTGCGGCATCCAGCGGTTCAGCTTGTACGTCGGGCTCACTTGACCCTTCCCATGTGCTATTGGCCATAGGATTGCCGCACGAGATTGCCCATGGGTCACTCAGGCTGACGTTAGGAGATGACAATACCGATGAAGATATAGACTATGTGCTGGAAGTGCTGCCGGGTATTGTACAGAGGCTGAGGGAGATGTCTCCATTATTTGCACAGCATAAAGGGGGTAAGCAATATGTATAGTGAAAAGGTTATGGACCATTTCATGAATCCCAGGAATGTGGGAGAGATAGAAGACGCAGATGGTGTGGGTGAGGTAGGCAATGCCAAGTGTGGCGATATCATGAAGATATATTTGAAGATAAGGGATAATAGAATAGTGGATGTGAAGTTTAAGACCTTCGGCTGCGGTGCTGCCATTGCCAGCAGCAGCATGGCTACCGAGCTCATAAAGGGTAAGACCATCGAGGAGGCACTGGAGCTTACAAATAAAGCCGTGGCGGAGGCGCTTGATGGTCTGCCGCCCATAAAGATGCACTGTTCGGTGCTGGCCGAGCAGGCCATAAAGGCGGCTATTGAGGATTATAGAAGAAGACAGCAGGAGAAGCAGGTGAATTCATGAATAAGAACCGCGTAGTGGTGGGGATGAGCGGCGGAGTGGACAGCTCTGTAGCCGCTTATCTCCTAAAACAGCAGGGCTATGAGGTTATAGGGGTGACCATGCAGATATGGCCCAGCGATGACCCGGAGATGGTTGAAAGGGAAGGCGGATGCTGCTCGCTTTCTGCGGTTGAGGACGCGAGACGGGTGGCCAATCAGCTGGGCATCCCCTTTTATGTGATGAACTTCCAGCAGGTGTTTGACCGGGAGGTCATATGCTATTTTGTGGATGAATACTTGAAGGGCCGCACGCCAAATCCCTGTATTATGTGCAACCGGCGCATCAAGTTTGAAGAGCTGCTCAGGCGGGCCATGGCCCTTGATGCCTATTACGTTGCCACTGGGCATTACGCACGTATAGAGTACGACGAGGAGCGAGGCCGTTACCTGCTTAAGAAATCGGTCACACAGGTAAAGGACCAGACGTATGCCTTATATACAATGACTCAGTACCAGCTTGAGCATACATTGATGCCCATTGGGAATTATACCAAGGAGCAGGTAAGGCAGATAGCGCGGGACCTGGGCTTGAGGACGGCCAATAAGCCTGACAGCCAGGAGATATGCTTTGTAAAGGACAACGATTATGCCCGGTTTGTGAGGGAGAGGGCTTCAAAGCCCATTGCGCCGGGATATTTTGTGGACACCCAGGGGAATATATTGGGCAAACATAAAGGCATAGTCTATTATACCATTGGTCAGAGGCGAGGTTTGGGCATAGCCCTGGGCGAGCCCATGTATGTGGTGGCGATAGACCCGGAAACCAATACGGTGGTCCTGGGACGGCACCATGAGGTTTTCTCCAAGGGTATGATCGTCGAAGATGTAAACCTGATCTCGATGCCCAGCATTGACGAGCCAATCAAGGCCAACGTCAAGATTAGATACACGGCAAAGGAGGCGCCAGCTACGCTGTATCCGCAGGGGCACGGCAAACTCAAGGTGGTGTTTGATGAGCCACAGAGGGCTGTAACCCCCGGCCAGGCCGCCGTGTTCTATCAGGGTGATATAGTGGTGGGAGGAGGAACCATAGCCTGGGCTTTAAAATAGATATATAATTTTGGGGAGAAGGAATGCAGTTGTTTTCTTTAGCGGAATTGGCAGCGTGGATGATGCACGCTGCCTTGTTATTTCACCGACGTTAGATACAACGTCCCTTTAAGCAAGCCTTATCCCATGCGGGACGCACATAAAAAAGCGGGGGCAACAACGTGCCCCTTTATTAGTCAGCGAACTTTCCAATTCCTCTTGTTTCAATAATCTCTATTGTTTTTATCAAGGAAGGAGAAAGGTAATAAGTATTTTCACCGACAACGTATATACTGCCTTCACCTCTATTTACTCCTATGCTCACCTTTTTTCCTTCCCATTCAAAATTAATAAAATGCGAAGGAGTAGTCAGCCAAAGGTAGACTGAGAAATATCAACTTATTAAATCTCATTGTTTTGCCTCCCTGGATAAGAATAAGATTTATTTTTAAACAATTGCACAACTAGGGGGTATACACAGTCAGGCTCCAGTATGAGTAATTGTCATTTGGATACGGGGCTGGATCACTACTCTGACTTCCGTATCCCCAAATATAATCATTTCCACTAGCGGTAGCTCCGATTATTCTTGCTATGATTGTTCCGTCGTAATTATTATTACGTGCTGCTTTAGGTTGCCAATAAGATGCAGTTTCGAACCATGCTTGTTTAACTGTTTTAACATTAGTCCGACTCTTGTATTATTTTTCCTAAAGACTACATTCATATGCTGTTTCCTCATCAATAGTAGAATCTACTAAAGCAACTGGACAACTTCTAAGCAATAGTGTTACTAATTATACTTATTCGTCACTCTCTCAAACTTAATAAATAATTGTAATCAATCGATATCTAGAATAAATTAATAAAAGTGTAAACGATTAAGTGCTAATTTTTGTTTAAGTTTTGCGTAATTATATATTTGTCAATATTCTAGTCTAATAAAATAACTCCTTTTTTCTAAAAATAAAGCCTTGCTTCAGAAAATCAAGGCTTTTATCCATTAGTAACTGTATATAATACTGGAATACCATATTACATTTTGTGCAACGTGACTTTTTATCTTTAGCTCCAAGTGTATTCCTGAAGCTTCCTTACATTGTTTATAATATCAAAAATTCCATTAAAAGTTAACAGGTTTATTAAAGATGTAGCTGTGAGGAGTAAATTTTTTGCTGATTCCAGATAGTAGTATTTTTCACGTATTTATTATGTTAAATTTTCCAGGTCGCTTTCCTTTCTTTTGCGCCAAAAAGACCAGAGGTAAATACTCTAAAATGTGGAAAGCTCAGGCGCAGTTATGTATAGACTCTATGCGTGATTTTGGAGGAAAAGAAGTTTTTTCTTTTACAGCAAGTCTGGTCAATGAAACAGGGAGCTACCACCTCCATAAGTGGGTGGTAGTTCATTTTTTATAAAAAAGGTAAATAAGTTACCAAAATTGTGATAAATATGATAAAATATTTCTTGGATGGCATAAATTTTGTCACTTCAAAAAAATCTGATTCGATACCGTTTGTTGATTTTTTTATAAAAATTGGAGGGAATATAATGTACGACTATGATGTGGTTGCTTTAGGGGAGCTGCTGATCGATTTTACTCCCGCAGGTATTTCTGATAATGGAAATCCGCTTTTTGAGATGAATCCTGGAGGCGCTCCGGCCAATGTACTGATTGCGGTTGCGAAGCTGGGTGGCAGGTGTGCCTTTATCGGCAAGGTGGGGGATGACCATTTTGGCCATTTTCTAAAGCAGACGCTCGAGAACAACAATGTAGATACTCGAGGTTTGAAATGTACAGAACAGGCAAATACCACACTTGCTTTTGTACACCTCGATGAAAAAGGAGAAAGGAGTTTTACGTTTTTGCGCAATCCAGGGGCCGATACTATGCTGGAGGAGCATGAAATTGAGGCCAGCATAATAGATAAAGGAAAAATATTTCATTTTGGGTCACTGTCCATGACGCATCAGCCTGCCGAAGGAGCCACACTAAAGGCTGTAGAATATGCAAAGCACAGCGGGAAGGTCATCTCCTATGATCCAAACTGGAGGCCGTCACTGTGGAAGGACGTCGATACCGCAAGGCAAAAGATGATGCTGGGTTTGAAATATGCCGATATAGTAAAGTTGTCGGAGGAGGAGCTGAAGCTTTTAACGGGAGAGGCGGATATCGATCGAGCCGCTCAAATGGTATTTGACATGGGTGCCAAGCTTGTTTTGGTGACGCTGGGAGATCAAGGCTGTTATTATATGCACTCAAGCGGACGGGGGCATGTTCCTGCTTATCAGGTGAAGGTGGTGGATACTACGGGAGCTGGAGATGCTTTTCTAGGAGGGGTACTTTACAATATTTCGAGGATGGATTGTCCTATAGAAAAGATGGATTGCCACCAGCTAGAAAGAATTGTCAGATTTGCCAATGCCACCGCCGCTTTGTGCATAACAAAAAGAGGCGGTATACCCGCTATGCCATCACTTCATGAAGTAGAGCAATTGTTAAAGCTGTGAAAGGGGCTTGATTGAGGTCAAGCCCCTTTTCCTATTTTCTCCTCATACTTGATGGACTGTACAAAATAGTAGTCTTAAAAAAAAAACTATGTTATAATGGATTAACAAAAATATTGAAAAGGTGGAGTTATATGCTTTTAAAGGAGCTTCTGGCTAGTACGCCCGTTTATGAACTTGTAGGCTTTCGGAAGATTGATATAACAGGAATTGCTATTGACCCTGAAGAAGTGAAAAGAGACTATCTATTCATCTATGCCCCTGAGATGATTCCTCTTCCCTATGAAGAGGCAGTGAAACGTGCTGTCGAAAGAGGGGCTGTAGCCATATGTATCGGTCAGGATCAGGAGATAATGCCTTTAAACGTGACTTTTATCAAAACTTACCATATTAACCGCTTCATTTCAGCGGTTGCAAGAAATTTTTATCATAATCCTTCTCAAGTCATAGAACTTGTGGGTATAACTGGCTCCCACGGTAAAAGCACCATCGGCTGGATGATCAAATCGGTGTTGGATGCATCAAAACAGGATGGCGTTATCATCGGCAACACCTATTGCCAAATGGGAGGAGAACCCTGCAGGCTTTTTAAAAATGCCATATTTCCTCTTACACTGAATCCCTTGTTATACGAAGCAATTGAAAAGGGCATACGCATTGGAGTGGTAGAATGCTCTTATACCGCTATAGTTAAGGACTTGTTGAGGCATATATGGTTTGACAGCATAATCTACACTGACCTTTACACATACTTCCAGAATCACCGGACTGATAGCCATTATTTAGAAATAAGAAAGACTTTGATAGATCATTTGAAGAGCGTAAACTCTCCTATAATCTTAAATGTGGACGATTATTATGCTAATCAGCTTAAAGGGCGTCCACTGGTGGGGTATGGCATCTGCCATAAAGCTTATGTCTACGCTCAATGGGTACATTTAACTCAGCAGGGCAGCAGGTTTACAGTAAGGTCCCCTGAAGGTAGTTGGGATATAGTGCTTAACGTCCCTGGAATACACAACGTGTACAATGCCTTGGCAACCATTGCCTGGTGCTTAAAGAAAGGCATGGACATGGAGCTTGTGAGACGGGGGCTTGAGAACTTTGAGAGCGGCGTGCCTGTTGAGGTAGGGGATTACGACTATAAAAATGTAGATATATATGTAAAGGATATCGTAGATGTGGAAGGGCTCGATAATTTGTATTTGAAATTGAAGGCAGAAAAGAAGGGTAAAATTGTAACTCTACTTCCTATCGGAGGGTATATCGAGGCATCTAAATATAAAGAAATCGGACAAGTAGTCAACAGCCGTAGCAATCATTGTATATTGGTTACCGATTATACTTCCCATAGCTCTATGGATAGGGCCTTTAACATAGCTCAGCAAATGGGTAATACTGTGATAGGTCATGAGGTGGATTGTTATAAAGCCGTGCAAAAGGCTGTGGAGGTAGCTGGTGAAAACGGGTGCGTATTTGTGTTATCACCGCCCAATTTTAATGAGGAGTTTGGCACGTGATTTCCTAAATGAAGTGACAATGGCTTAACAAGTTTGTTGAAATTAAAAAAGAGAGATACCAGTGACATTTAAGGAGGTATCATATGGAAATTAAGGATTTTCTGGAAAAGTTGGTGGCAGTGCCGGGTATATCGGGCAATGAGGAAACAATTGCACAGGTCATATCCCAGGCATTTGAACCGTATTGTCAGGAGGTCAGGTTAGATCGCTTTTATAACGTATACGGTCGTAAAACCGATGTTATAAAAGAGGATATGCCCAAGGTCATGATTGCTGCTCATATGGACGAGATAGGGCTTATGGTGGTCGATATTGACGAGAAAGGTTTTATAAAGTTTACAACAGTGGGCGGGGTAGACCCGCGTATATTGCTGGCTCAAGAAGTAGAGGTCCATGGAAGGCGGAAGCTTTTTGGTGTCATTGGAGCCAAACCGCCCCATATACAGCAAGCAGAAGATGCAAAAAAGGCGATCAAAATAAAGGATATGGCCATAGATGTGGGGTTACCTTATGAGAAAGTGAAGGAACTGGTCAGCGTAGGTGATGCAATTACCTTTATAAGCCCTTTGATTGAGCTAAAGGGCCAGATGGTTACGGGAAAGTCCTTGGATGACAGGGCTGGTGTGGCGGTACTCCTCCAAACCATGAAGGAGCTTGATGTTCTGCGCTTTACTGCCGATGTGTTTTTTGTGGCCACCGTTCAAGAAGAGGTAGGGGTACGTGGTGCTACCATAAGCGCATACAGGCTTGAACCTGATATAGGGATTGCAGTGGATGTTACCCACGGCGATATGCCGGATGCTCCCAAAGATGAGACTTTTCCCATGAACAAAGGACCGGTCATTGCGGTGGGGCCAAACATGCATCCCCGGTTGACGCAAAAGCTGATGGATGTGGCCAAGGAATACGGTATGGATTACATGGTAGAGGTAGAACCGCGTCCTACCGGTACCGATGCTCGGGCTATTCAAATATCCCGACGAGGAGTCCCAACCATCCTCATACAAATACCCTTGAGGTACATGCACACCACTGTGGAGACGTTGAATTTGGCTAATATCAAGCGGGCGGCGAGGTTGATAGCGTACTTTATCGCTTCGCTGAAGGAGGATTGGAAAGAATGGCTGAGTTACTGAAGATGTTAACTGAGGTCGGGGGCGTTTCGGGAGACGAGGGCCGGGTTCGCCAGATTATAAAGCAGGAGATCTCCTCTTTTGTGGATGACATATACACCGACAAGATTGGCAATCTCATAGCCTACAAAAAAGGCACAAAGGGCGGCAGAAAGGTGATGCTATGCGCTCATATGGATGAAGTGGGGTTTATAATAACCGGTATAGGCGAGGATGGGATGTTGAAGTTTAAAACGGTGGGCGGCATAGACCCGCGTGTGCTGGTATCTAAAAAGGTATTAATAGGTGAAAAGGGCTATCCCGGAGTGCTGGGCATCAAAGCTATTCACCTTCAGGAGCCAGAAGAGCGCCAGCATGCCGTTAAAGTCAAGCAGATGTACATAGACATAGGTGCTACCTCCAAGGAGGACGCCTCTCAGACGGTAAAGCCGGGAGATTACGCGGTATTTGATAGCCGCTATGTAGAGTTTGGTGATAACAAGGTGAAGGCCAAGGCGTTGGACGATAGGGCGGGCTGTGCGGTGCTCATCGAGGTTATGAAGCAAAAGGAGAGGTATGATTTTGACCTGTATGCCTGCTTTAGCGTCCAGGAAGAGGTGGGCTTAAGGGGAGCCGAGGTTTTGGGATACAGTATAAACCCGGATATAGCCATAGTGGTTGAAGCTACCACTTGTTCTGACGTGCCGGGCGTGGATGAGCATCTTCATACCACTTTGATGGGAAAAGGTCCTGCCATTACCATAATGGATGGTGCCTCTTATGCAAATAAGGAATTGGTGGAGATGCTTGTAAATGCCGCTCATAAAGGAGGGATTCCCTTCCAGTTCAAGAAGGGCACAGCCGGAGGTAACGATGCTGGAAGGATTCATTTGGCAAGGGAAGGGGTAAAGACGGCCACGGTCTCTATACCCTGTCGCTATATACACAGCCCATCTTCTGTTATGGATTTGACGGATTACGGCAATACCATAAATCTGATTTCAGCCTTTTTGAAAGGATGTGAGGTGTGATGAAGGAGCTTTTAAAAAAGCTGACAGAAGCGTACGGTCCATCAGGCAATGAGGAGATTATTAGAGATGTTATACGCCATGAGATTGAAGGCTTTGTGGATGAGGTGAGGGTAGATACTCTGGGTAACTTAATAGCGGTGAGAAGGGGCAGTGGCAAAAAGGTCATGTTGGCTGCTCATATGGACCAGATAGGATTTATGGTGACGCACATCGACGATAATGGGTTTTTGAGGTTCACAAGGGTTGGAGGAGTCTCAATAAGGGACAGCATACGCCGCAGGGTAATTTTTAAAAACGGGGTCACCGGTGTGGTAAGCTATGAAGAGGAGATTGAGGATATAAAGGATATCAAGTTTGAGAAAATGTACATCGATATCGGGGCTTTCAGCCGTGAGCAAGCGGAAAGCATGGTGTCGATAGGAGATGTGGCAGTCTATCACTCGGCCTTTTCAGAGAATTGCGGCAGGTATATAGGAAAGGCCATGGACAATAGGGCAGGCTGTGCGCTGCTCATAGAGACCGCAAAAAGGCTTAAAGCTTCGCCTCACGAGATATACTTCGTGTTTACCGTGCAGGAGGAGTTGGGAGTGAGGGGTGCAAAGACTGCTGCTTATGCCTTGAACCCCGATATCGGTATTGCGGTGGATGTCACTCTGACGGGGGATACGCCCAAATCAAGGCCAATGGCTGTGAAGCTAGGTGGTGGACCTGCTATAAAAGTGAAGGATGTCTTGGTGCTGGCACATCCCAAGGTTAAGAGTTTGATGGTGAACAGGGCACGGGAAGCCGACATACCTTATCAGATGGAAATACTGGAAGCTGGTGGCACTGATGCTGGTGCCATCCATCTTACCAGGGGAGGCATACCTTCAGGGGTTCTTTCCATACCTTGTCGCCATGTTCACAGCGACAGCGAGATGGTGGATGCAAATGACCTTGAGAATGGAGTAAAGCTCATGACGCATATACTGGAGGGGGAAATAGAAATTTAAGCATGGTTGTGTTACATGTAGCTTGGACAGGTAAGGATTTTGTTATATGGGGTGAGCAGGAACCCTGTTCCCGTGTTCAGAGGAAAAGAGGAAGACCGCCTAAAAATCCAGGAAATATGCCTCACCCTTTTCAAGCTCCGGTAAGCAAGATTATTTCAATACTCTCTCTTTTATATCCTTATATAAATTGGGGTAAAGTAGGGGAAGAATCTAAGATATGGATTTTATTGCCTACGGGGAAACGCATGCCGCAAGCCTCGCCTGGGCTATTTATTCAAGAAGCGGAAGATGAGGAGTATAAGCTGGCCGGTTGGGAAGTAACCGGCCTATCTGTTCCTATAACCGCTTTTATCGAAGGCATAGTGGCCTCTAACGATGAGGTGCAGTACTGTGACGAGAAAGATAACGGGGGCGAGCTTTTAGTTTTTGGGGATGATTGGGATTTTTGGGTGCTGTGTGGACGATTTGTGTTACGCTTGCTGTGCCGCCAAAAGTTTATTCCCTCCTTGGCTCCGGGGGATGAGGGAGGAGTGGTTGCTGTATGGCAACCGGTTTTTGAGGACCCGGAGGACCGAAAAATTTTAAAACGGCTCATAAGTGTTATGCCGCCGGTGTGTTGTGGCGTAGTTAAGCAGCCAAAGCAGCATGCGGATTTGGCGATGCCATGCGATGTTATCATGGACTATCTGCGTGTAGCAATCGATGAGGTCATCCGTACCTGGCTGGGCGATGTCAATCCGCCTGATCAAAACGCTCCTGTTGAGCGAAAGTGGTTGTATGCTCTGAGGGGCAAGGAAAAGCGCATAGTAGCCCCTAAAAAGCAAGTTGAAGGGTTGGTAAAAGGGCTTAAGGAGTGGACGGCGGTATTGAGGGAAAACAGGGGCAGCTTTCGTACTTGTTTGCGCCTTGAGGAGCCACAGAATGGAAGTGATAATTGGTATTTGTCATTCCATCTTCAAGCCACCGATGACCCAAGTTTGCTGGTATCGGCACGGGATGTATGGCAGATGAAAGGGAAGGTTGTCACTTTGCTCAACAGGCAATTTGAGCATCCTCAGGAGAGACTGCTTGAAGACCTGGGGAAAATACTCAAGATATACCCTACTTTAGCGAGAGGGCTTATGGAAGCCCGACCCGAGGGGATGTTCCTTACAACTGATGAAGCGTATTTTTTCTTAAAAGAGATTTCGGTGCTTCTTCAGGATAGCGGGTTTGGAGTGCTTGTCCCTTCCTGGTGGCGAGAGAGAAAGAAAAGAACACCTAGCGTTAGGTTGAAGCTTCGCCCTGCACAGGGATATTCGGACGGTGATTCGATTGGAAATTTTGGGCTGGATTCCATTGTGGAGTTCGATTGGAAGTTGTCCATAGGCGAAGAAACCATTGACTATGAAGAGTTTAAACAGCTGGCCGCGCTTAAAAAACCCCTTGTTCGCGTTCGTGGGCAGTGGGTGGAACTAAATCCCAGGGATATGGAAGCCGTGATGAAGTGGCTGGAAAAGCAGAAAGGCATAAAAGAAGCATCGCTTAAAGAAGCTCTTGGAATAGTGATGGATATTGAGGAAGATGGGCCAGACATCACCGGCATAGATTCTGAAGGATGGCTGCATACATTTCTGCAGGGATTGGCGGGTAGTGAATCATATACCATTCTCGATACTCCTGCGGGTTTTTGTGGGGAATTGAGGCCATACCAAGTTCGAGGCTTTTCCTGGCTTGTTTTTTTGAGAAAACGAGGTATTGGTGCCTGCTTAGCTGACGATATGGGGCTGGGCAAGACGATTCAGGTGATTGCTTTGCTGCTTTATGAGAGGGAATGTCTAGGGGTAAAAGGGCCTACGCTGCTCATATGCCCGACTTCGGTGGTGGGCAATTGGATGCGTGAAGTAGAGCGCTTTGCTCCCAGTTTAAAGGTTTTTATTCATCACGGAACTGATAGGGCTACAGGGGAGGAGTTTGTGGAAAAAGCATATTGCCATGACCTGGTCATAAGCACTTATAATCTGGTGTATAGGGATTTGGACGTCTTGTCCATGGTCAATTGGAAGGGTATCGTACTGGACGAGGCACAAAATATAAAAAACTCTTCCACTAAGCAGGCTCAGAGTATACGTAAACTGAAGAGCGAATACAGGATCGCTCTTACGGGAACACCCATAGAAAATCGTCTGATGGAGCTTTGGTCCATTATGGAGTTTTTAAATCCCGGCTATTTAGGCAGCCGTGAAAGCTTTCGAAGGCGATTTGTCATTCCCATTGAAAGGTACGGGGATGAAAAGCGCGCTTGGCAACTTAAGCAGCTTATTAAACCGTTTATACTGAGGCGTGTGAAAACCGATCCTACTATCATTCAGGACTTGCCGCTTAAACAAGAAAACAAGGTTTACTGTACTCTGACCAAAGAGCAGGCCACTCTGTATCAAGCGGTAGTGGAGGAAACCATGGAGCGCATAGCTGCTTCGACAGGTATTGAACGCAGGGGATTGATTTTGTCGTTGCTTACTAAGCTTAAGCAGATTTGCGATCACCCCGCTCTGTTTTTAGGTGATGGCAGCTTGCTTGACAACAGGTCCGGTAAGCTTATGCGCTTAGTTGAGATGCTTGATGAGGTATTAAGCGAAGGAGACAAAGCCATTATATTCACCCAATATGCTCAGATGGGCAAGATGCTCCAGATACATTTACAAAGGATATTCCGCAGGGAGGTGTTGTTTCTCCACGGAGGTGTTGGAAAGGATGAACGTGATCGCATGGTGGAGCGGTTTCAAACCGAGGAAGGACCTGATATATTCGTGCTATCCTTGAGAGCAGGAGGGGTGGGACTAAATCTTACCCAGGCCAACCATGTTTTTCACTTTGACAGGTGGTGGAACCCGGCTGTGGAGAACCAGGCCACCGATCGCGCTTTTAGAATTGGGCAGCAGAAAAACGTACAGGTGCACAAATACATCTGTATGGGTACGCTGGAGGAAAAAATTGATATGCTCATCGAAAAGAAGAGGGACCTGGCCGACAAAGTGGTGGGTACCGGTGAGGCATGGCTTACTGAACTTACCGATGATGAGCTGAGGAATTTGTTTGCTCTTGAGAATGAGGCCGTACGGAATGAATAGGAGGGGCAAGAGATGGCTTTAAGGGGGAAAAAAGGTTTTGGCTCTAATTGGTGGGCTAAGCAATGGCTAGAGGCTTTGGAGTCTTTTGGCTGGGACAATCGATTGGCGCGCGGTAAGGCCTATGCAAGAAACGGAAATGTGCTCGATGTGGAGATATTGCCCGGGAAGGTAAAAGCCCGTGTACAGGGCAGTAGAAAAACCCCATACAAAGTTGAGATTTTTATGAAAACCCTGTCGCAAAATGAATGGGAGCAGGTATTGGATGCTCTGGCAAGTAAAGCCATATTTTCAGCAAAACTTTTGGCAGGCGAGATGCCTGACAATATCGAAGAAGCTTTTTCTGCGCTGGAGGTTCCACTGTTCCCCAAATATGCCATGGATTTATCGGCTGAGTGTACCTGTCCCGACTGGGCTAACCCATGTAAGCACATAGCGGCGGTTTATTATATCCTTGCCCAGGAGTTTGATAGGGATCCTTTTTTGTTGTTTCGGTTAAGGGGTATGGATAAAGAACAGATAATGGAAGCCATCCGCAACCGTAGGGCAAAATCCGCCGAAACTATAGCTGAGAAGAAGTCAGAAGTTTCGGTTCGGGAGGATGAAAAGGAAAACGGTTCACAGTCTAATGTAGGTTCTCTTGCCAATTATTGGACCGGAAAGATGAAAAGCGTGGACATAAAAATAATCGTTGAACCACCCTTGGTTGAACAGTCAATTTTAAAAAGGCTGGGTGAGCCTCCGTTTTTTGCGGGGAAGATGGATATGGTCCGGCAATTGGAACAGGATTACAAAAAGGTGCTTTTGAAGGCCATAACGGTGGGATGTAAAAGCTAATTTCAAAAAGTAACCGATTATCAGAGGCGGAATAGCAGATTTTGGAGTTAAAGGAGGGTCAATGTACATTGGCTACCATCTACGATATAGCTAAAAAAGCAGGTGTGTCTGTGGCAACTGTATCTCGCGTTTTAAATGGAGTGGACCACCCGGTAAGGGAAGAGACGCGCAGGAGGATAATTGATGCTGCTAAAGAGTTAGGTTACAGGCCCAACAAGATTGCCAAGAGCCTTGCGCACCGCCGTACCTTTACGGTGGCTCTGCTTATACCCAGCATTACCAACAACTTTTATACCGAGATTGCAGAGGTCATAGAACAGAAATTGGGGGAGAAGGGGTATAGTACCTATTTATGCAATACCCAGCGTATGATTGAAAGGGAGACACAATACGTGGATGACCTCATAGCCCGCAGGGTGGATGGAGTAATATTCAGTCCCACGCGTGTAAAGCCAGAGGATAACCTGGTAAATGCGAAAAATTTGGAAGAGCTCAAGAACAACGGGATAGCAGTTGTTGCCTTTGGTAGCCATTTTAGCAATGTGAGTCAGGTATACATCAATACCTATGAAGGGGCTTTGGAAGCCACCCGCTATCTTTTGGGTTTAGGGCATAGGCGCATAGGCTTCATAGATGGGCTGGAGGCCGGAACCAGGAAGAGCAGGCGTAGGGGCTACATGGATGCGCTGAGGATGGCGGGAATAGAGATAGACGCTAACCTAATCGCAGCCGGAAACCTTGAAATGGACGGTGGCTATGAATGCGTGAAAAAGTTATTGCGGGTTGCTGACCCTCCCACCGCCGTAATAGCGGTGAACAACCTTATGGCCATAGGGGCTTTGAAGGGTGCTAAAGACATGGGCATTGCCATCCCCGAGGAACTATCCATCATTGGGTTTGACGACAGCAAGCTTTCGGAGGTGGTGGAGCCGCCGTTGACGGTGGTGAAGCAACCTTTAAAGGAAATCGGCGACGTGGCCGTTGAGCTGCTGATGGAGCAAATGGAAGGCGAAGGTATGCCTAGAATGGTGGAGCTAAAGACCCAGCTTATCATTAGGGGTTCGTGCACTAGAAAGAGATAAGATGTTTCAGTCGGAGTGCTTTTTATAAGATGCCTGTGTTATATATAGTAAGAGGGCATCTTTTTTGTCCATTTTAAAACCCACTTTTAACATATAAGAAACAGGGAAATTGAATTTATGGGTTAGTAATCCAAGTTAAAAATGAGCTTTCATGTATTTTTGTGTAATACATCTATAATATGGTATCTACGTGTTAAAACGAGGATACGCAAAAAAATATTTAATATTTGCGTAATATTTTTTTAACAATTTATCTTACGGAGATTTACTTATTTGACAGTATATGCAAGAGCACCCTATAATAGTAACCAACAAAAAATTTGGGTTATGGGGGTGCTAATCAATGCAGCTTATTTTATCTCCAAGAGGTATTTGCAAATTCGTTACAGTTGTGGCCCTCATGTTTTCTTTATTGTTTCCTACTGGACGAGCATTGGCTGCTTACCCTGTGTTATCTGTGGGGAGCAGGGGTGAGGCGGTTGTGCGGCTACAACAAGAGCTCAAAAGGCAGGGGTACTATACTTATTGGCAGGTTACAGGTTATTATGGCCCTATCACTAGAGATGCTGTCATGAGGTTTCAAAAGGCAAATGGGCTTGTGGTGGACGGGGTTGCAGGTCCTGCTACTCAGTCGGTTCTTTACGGGAACGGGTACCGTACTTTAAAGTTTGGCATGAGGGGCCTGGACGTTTCACGGCTTCAAAGTGCGCTCAAACAGCAGGGGTATTTCTATGCTAATGTAACAGGATATTACGGGAAGGTCACCGAAAACGCCGTAATAGCCTTTCAAAAGGCCAAGGGTTTGAGGATTGACGGTATAGCAGGCCCCCAGACTCAAAGGGTGTTGTTTGCAGGCCAGGCATCGTCACAGCAGCCTGTCAGCCGTGGCGATGCTTTATCTCGAAAAGTGGCAGATGACTTGTTTTGGTTGGCCAGGATCATACATGCCGAGGCTGCCGGTGAGCCGTATATAGGCAAGGTGGCCGTTGGCAACGTCATAATGAATCGTGTAAAATCCCCTGGTTTTCCCAATACCGTATACGGGGTTATATTTGAATATTATAAGGGTATACCGCAGTTTAGCCCTGTGCAGGATGGTACAATATACAATACGCCCAGCGGCGAGAGCTATCGTGCTGCTCAGGAAGCCTATTACGGTTTAAGGCCTGTGGGGGATGCCTTGTATTTCTTCAACCCCGCCAAAGCAAGCGGCAGTTGGATTGTAAGAAATCGAACTTACATTACGACCATAGGGAACCATGTTTTTTATAGATAATACTCTGATAGCCGTAAATGTCCACTATTTTAAAACGCTCTTGAAAAGTAACTGAGCAATAATTTGCTAAGAGGATATCCAGATTTCCTTGCTCTGGTATTTACAACTGTTGCAAGGTATGTTATCATAAAAGCGAGAGGTAACGCAGGCCAGGGGATATAATAGATGGGAATAGTGGCCGGGTAGTGCGGCCCAGGGCTGCGTTGTTCATAGTGAAAGGAGTATTTTATTTAGCGCGACGAGACAGGACGAGACGAGATGAGAAAGGGGAGAGGAGAGTTGAAGAATTTAAGAGATTTTGTTTTGGCCGGGTTGTTGCTTGCGATCGGAGTGGTACTGCATTATATTACGCCTTCCACGGGTACGCCCGTAAAGCCAGACTTTCTGCTGGCTATGCTGTTTTTATGCCTGCTGTGTTTTGAGGACTCCAAGGTGAGATTTGTAGCCGGTGTGGCAGCGGGCGTGTTGTCAGGCCTTACCACCAGCGTGCCGGGAGGTTTTTTGCCCAACCTCATAGATAAAATAATTACAACAGCTATTTTGATGGCTATGATATATTCCTTGAAGAGATGGATCAACATGTATATTCTTTCTGTTGTGGTGCCGATTGTTGGGACTATGATAAGCGGGTTGATATTCTTGGGAGTAGCTGTCGCGTTAAGAGTTCTTACGGCAGAGATGTTTGTGGGCGCTTTTGTAACCGCTGTACTTCCCGCTACTGTGGGTAATGTGTTGTTGGTGGCGTTAGTGTTTGGAGCCTTAAAGCAGACCGGCAGGCTTTATCAAAGGGCTACGCGGAAGGTGTCTTCTTAAAAATATCGTGAAAAAGGCTTTGGATGTGGTGTTATATGAATATTTAAATGGAATTACCAACAAACAGGTCTTTCATTTCCTGAGGATGAATGGGATTGGTGATCTCGAGCATAGGAAGTAACTGAAATAATTTCAGGTGAGCCTGTGGAGGGTAGGGAAGGCCTAATTTGCAGGATATTTAGAAAGAAGCTTTCCATCTTTATAGAGGGGGACAGTTTGAAACAATAAACCTCCTTGGGTGGCAGTGTATTGCTAGTCCAAGGGGGCTTTTTTATGAATTTCAATTGGGGGTGTGATGGATGAAGATTTTGACTGGTGGCAAAGTCTATCTTGATGGAGGGTGGAAATGCGATGTGGACGTGGTGCTGAAGGACGGAAAGATTTTTGATGTTAGCACAAAAGGAAGGTATGCAGATGGAGAAGTTATAGATGTTGAGGGAAATTACGTATGTCCAGGATTTATAGATATCCATGTTCACGGGTGTAAAGGCCGGGATGTCATGGATGGCAGCGTGGAGTCCCTTGAAGTTATGGCCGAGTTTATGGCCGCACATGGTACTACGTCTTTCTTGGCTACTACTATGACTTATGGACGGGAGGAGATAAGAAGAAGCCTAAAAGCTGTAAATGATGCTTTGAATAAAAACATTAAAGGGGCTCAGATCCTAGGAGTCCATTTGGAGGGCCCTTTTATCAACGCCGCTGCAAAGGGGGCCCATGATGAAAAGTATATACTCCCCCCTAGCCGCGAGAATTTTAAAGAGCTGGTAGGTGATTATGAGGGCATCATAAAGAGGGTCACCATGGCTCCGGATGTTGAAGGTGCAAAAGACCTGGTGAATTATTTGGTTAGTAAAGGCATAATAGTATCTATGGGGCACACTGCGGGCACTTATGAGCAGTGCATGGCTGGGTTTGAGTGGGGAATGACCCACGTCACTCACATGTACAATGCCATGTCGCCTTTAAAACACAGGGAACCAGGTGCGGTGGGTGCGGCTTTTGATAGAGAAGGGGTGACGCTGGAACTCATCGCTGACTTAATTCATGTGCATCCTGCTGCTTTGAGGATTGCGGTAGCTGTAAAGGGCAGCGAAAAAGTGGCTCTCATTACCGATGCCATGGCAGCAACGGGAATAGGTGATGGAGAGTATGATTTGGGGGGTCTGGGAGTGGTGGTAAAAGACGGGGTGGCTCGTTTGAAGGAGAGGGGTAACCTTGCGGGCAGTACTCTTACTCAAGACCAAGCCCTGCGCAACATGGTTTTAATAGGCATACCGCTTGAAGATGCTGTTAAAATGCTAACTGAGGTGCCAGCTGATATAATAGGTATGGGATATAAAAAAGGCAGGATAAAGAAGGGGTTTGATGCCGACCTGGTCGTTTTGGATGGAAAACTACATGTTAGCAAGGTGTTCATAAAAGGAGCGCAATTCAAGATGTAACATTTGATGGGGGAATACAGTGCTGTGAAGGGCAGATTTTTGCTTTATAAGGAATTGGACATTACACAGGAGTTGAGGGAGGACCTCAACAGAATTACATTGGGGGTAAGTTTAGGCATAGTGTTTTTTGTATGCTTGAACGGTGCCCCCTTTGCTGGCTTTGTGCGTGCATTGGGAGTTAGTGAGCTGATGTATGGCATTTTGATGTCTCTGCCGGTGGTGAGCGGTGTCTTCCAGCTGCTGGCGGCTTATGTGTTGGAATCCACAGGAGCCAGGAAAAAATTGTTCTTGATAGGCGGGATGTTTCAGCGGCTCTCCATAATTCCGGTGGTGCTCCTTCCGCTTGTAATGCCTGAAGAGCTGAAATGGTTGACTGTTAGCCTTATAACGTTCTTTTTACTTGTTTCGGCGGTGGGTGGTGCTTTCAACGGCGTGACTTTTATATCATGGATGGCGGCGCTTGTGCCTTTGAAGATACGCGGCCGGTTTTTCAGCCAAAGGCAGATGATATTCACTTTTACTGGGATGGTGGGTGGAATACTGGCAAGTTGGATACTGGATCGTATAGGCGGCTTTGTTGGCTTTGCGGTGGTATTCAGCGCAGTTACCGTATTTGCTGTATTGGACATCCTATGCTTTATACGGGTGTATGACCCGCCAATGGTCAAGCCGCAGTATCGACTGTCTATGAAAAAGATGTGGAAGGCTGTGGTGCAGCACTCAAATTTTAGGCGGTACTTGATTTTCTGGGCAGTGTGGGTGTTTGGCATAAATATTGCCGGGCCGTTTTTTAGCGCTTATATGATCGATTATTTAAAGATGAGCTATCTGGAGATTACCCTCTATACCCAGGTGGTTAGCAATATACTCACTATACTTGTCATACGCAAATGGGGGCTGTTAGTGGATTTATTTGGCAACAAACCGGTACTCCGCATTTGCTGTACTGGCGTATCGGTGCTTCCATTTTTATGGCTTCTGGCTACCCCGGAAAATTACATGATCATTCCTTTTATACATATTTTTACCGGCATATTCTGGAGTGGCATCGATTTGACCTCCAACAACCTGGTAATGGGGCTTTCGCCTGACGAGAACAGATCATTTTATGTGGCAAGCTTTTCAATGATAACGTCTGTGGTGGGTAGCATAGTTGCTTATGCATTAGGGGGATTGTTTATGGAGGTTACAGCTGAACTGGTTAAGGGTTTGAATATTGTAATTTTTGGGCGTCGTCTTGTCAATTATCACATGTTGTTCATACTCTCTGCCATCATACGGTTTATAGCCGTAACTTTCCTGATGTCTCCCATACATGAAGACCAATCGGTTGAACCTAAGGAGATGATTCGTCGTTCTATCCACCTGCTTGCCAGTAAAAGGGGTAGGCTGTAAATAAAGGATAAAGGAATGAAAACTAATGGATTAATGTTGGGGGTTTTTGTGCCTTGAAATTCTTGAAGAGAGTTGCTTGGATATCAGCTTGAAAATATAGGGATAAAAGCCCAACAAGCTTTTTATATTATCTTCTAAGTTATGATAAAATCTGAGAATCTTTTGAATTTCAGCTTTTGATAGCTGCTGGTTGCCGAACCGGTTCTTGACTACTAGCTGACATATTTCCATCATTGAACCGGCTGAATTGGTAAGCCAAGTATCTACTCGCCGGGCGTAACAATAGGGGGTTTCCCCTTGGTGCATGGGGAAGCCGTAAAGGGTAAGAAGCCACAGAATTTGCTGGTAACAATAAGCGAGCTGCTCATCGGAGGGCAGCTTTTTTATTTTTTTCCAGCGAACCACATCCCATACCTTCAGTCCTGCCATTCCTGCTATTATTAGGATAAGCGCCATCAATATAATTAATACGAATAGGGGTATTCTGTTTGGAGAGGCAGAATTGGAAAAACCTCCTGTATCAACGCTTACCTCGGGCTGGTAATCCTTCATCTGTTCGTCTTGCATCCATGGGTAATACTCGTCTCCATAGTAACCTGGATATAACTCGGAGCCTTGTTCTACCAAGTTTTGTTGGCCTTGAGCCTGGGGAGTGGGGTCAAACGTCAGCCACCCCACCTTTGGAAAGTATATCTCTACCCACGCATGGCCATTTAGCTTTTTGACCTCGTAAGTATTTTCTCTGTAGGGGTGAGAAGGCATTTTGAAGCCTTCTACGTAACGGGTAGGCAGTCCCACTATCCTGCTCATCACTGCCATTGCTGTGGCAAAATAGGTGCAGTAGCCTCTTTTGAGTTCGAATAAGAAATAATCCACGAAGTCTACGCCTGGAGGGGTATAAGGAGGCTGTAGGGTGTAATCGTAATTTTGTTGCAGGTATGCCTGTAAGGCCAGCGCCTTTTCCAGGGGTGTTTTTATTCCCCGGGTAATGCTGTAGGCCAGTTCGGTAACCCTTGGTGGAATGCTATCGGGTATTGACATGTAGTGCTGCTGTATGTAAATCAGCTTTTGGCGGTCTGCGCCTTCCCACAAGGACTGCTGGGAGATGGGCTTGTGCCAATCTATAATGGGGACATAGTCCATCAGAAAGTTTTGGAATACTCTGTCTTCAATGGCAGGTAGGCTAACGTGTAGTATGTACTCGTCTGATGGCGATATATCCCTTGAAGTGAAGGTTTCCCCTTTGCCATTAAAGTAAGGGGTGAAACCACCCCATCTTTTGGGAACGGTGATGCCTTCTAGGCGCTGGGCGTTGAATATGACAGACGTGGTAATGCCAGTATGGATAATGGAAGCCTTAACGGGGATAAAGAAGCGATCCTTAAGCTCGCGGTTTAAGTCTGTCCATATGGGTTCATCCCAGTCAAATGCCTGGCGGTATTCGTTTTTCCAGCTCACATCGCTCAGCTTGTATCGTTTATCGTCTATCGAGTCTTGCCAACCACTGCCCGTGTATTCGTTTAATATGGTACCCCTCAAATATAGGGGGAAAGTAGCCGTTACTCTCAATACCACATCGTCGCTTATTTTTACGGGCCCGCCCAGTTGATCGGCTGAAGATGGGAAGCCGGTCTGAGATAAGCGAAAGGGTTGCCTGGGAGTTGAAAAAGATGACCATTCCGACCATCTGTCGCTTATGTCCTGGACCGTTTGCTCCAGGAAATCCCATTTGAGATGGCGTGTATCGTGGGGTAAAATAATTGACGAGGTCAACACTATGGCGACTACCAAGGGTATTGTAGATGCTTGCCGTATACCAAGAGCTGGCATGGAATACCTGCTCGAAAGCCTCTTGTATTGCTTGGTTGTAAGAAGCATCACCCACGCTAGAGCCACGGGCCATAGCCAGGGAATTATATAAGTATGTCCCAGGGCCCATTCTATGGCAACAATGCCTATACACAGTATGGATGGTACAATCAGCCATTCAAGCTTTATGACCAGTAGGTACATGATGAGCGATAAGGTGAATACTATGACCCATGTGCTGGGGTATATGTATTGAGCTTCAAGGTCTGTCATTCCAAGGGTATAATCAACCAACCACTTGAAAAGGTTCAATATTGTGTCTAATTGTCCCTTGGCCGCAAAATATCTCAAGTATGTTCCTATGCCGGCAACTGCGATTATTGTGAGCGTTGTTAAAGATAGGAGGTTGACAAAATAGATGGAAAGGACGATGTAAGATGCCGTTGTCATGAGCAGTATGGCCCAATAGGGCACAGTGAAATCAAGGGATACCAGCATCGATTTTGCCGTCCCGCTTACCATAAGGGTAAAAATCAACCATTTCATTATATAGTTGAGCATGGGAGTGGACCTTGCTCTCGAGTTCATAGCGCTCTCTCCATTACCTGGTCTATCTGCTCATCGGTATGCAGGGCAAGGCATGGTATTTCCCGCCTATTTAGCTCCTCAACCATTTGCCTTATATCCTCATGCAGCGCCGAACCGTAATACACCACCAATACAAGCGGGTGTACGTCCGACTGCTTCAGAAGGCACAATTGATTGAACAAGCGGTAGGTCATATCGTGGACTATGAGTACTATGCTTTGGCCCTTGCTGAATCCGGGGGATTCCATATAAAGTATTTCGTCCATGCGGAAAGGGCTATTAAATGGCAACGCTGCTAAGTAGTCAAAAAAACGTGTAAAATCCCCCGGGTTTTTTCCTATGAGCTGCTGCCGTTCCCGGTGGTAGATGATTAGCTGCAATGAAAGCCATTTTGACAGCACAAAATGTGTGATGGCCACGGCACATTCTATCATTTGGTCCTCCACTTTGTAACGCGCTATTCCCTCTTTTGGATAAGGGAATGTTTCTAAAAATATGAGTATTTGAGGCTGTGTATTGGTTTCATAATTCTTAACGTATAAATCCTGTAGCTTGGCGGATACTTTCCAGTGAATTTTTTTGAGCGGATCCCCGTATTGGTACTGGCGTATGTCGCTTAACGATGCCGGCTCTTCAGTAGCCAAAAATTCCTGCCGTGTCGTGCCTTCAGCTTGAATCTGAGGCAGGGGAAGGCTGGCCAGCCTGATAACTCTGGGTGCAATGTTGAGTTCGAGGGGTTTGTGGTATGAGCGATTGAGGAGATTCATGGAAAATGTAAACAGGCCAAATGGGTCGCCTACTTCCACTCCGATGATACCCAAGGTATAGTGGCCCCTTAATTCACATATGAATTCCTCTTTGATTTCTTCATAATGAAACGGGAGGATGCACAGCACCTGTTCTTTTAACTCGTTATTCAAAACCGAGTAGGGGGTTTGGTAAAATACTTTTATGTAGGGGTATATAAATGGCTTGTCGTTGTGTATCTGTATAACCAGCAAGGCTTTTTCACCCTTTGTTGCTCGCACAGGGGTTATATTCTGTAGATACCGAAAGTCCATGAGCACCCATAGGTTGGTAATTAGGGCGTAAAATATCAGCGATGCAATGAGCGTAAAGCCCATGAAGAAGATCCTCTCGCCGCTGTAAAGGCCCAATCCCAGCAAAAGCGCCCCAAGGCCGATTATAAGAATGCGCATATGTTTCATAGCCCAATCACTGGCACGTACACTGAATTTAGGATTGACCTTAATATTCGTTCAGCGGTCATCTCCTTAAGCCGTGCCTCGGGCTTAAGTATCAAGCGGTGTGACAATACCGGAATGACCATTTTTTGGACATCATCGGGGATCACGTAGTCTCTGCCTTCCAGAAGGGCGTATGCCTGGGAGGCGCGCATGAGGGCGATGGCTCCGCGAGGGCTTGCGCCCAGCGTCAGGTCCCTGTGTTCACGGGTGCAGGCAACCAGTTCGGCTATGTATTCCTTTATGGCTTCAGCTACATGTATATGCCTGACCTGATGCTGAAGTTCTAGGATTTGCTGCGCGTCGGCTACAGGTTTTAAATCGTCCAGCGGATTTTGGGTTTGGAAGCGGGAGAGGATGAACATTTCCTCTCGCTTGGTCGGATAACCTATGGAAACCTTTATAAAGAAGCGATCCAACTGGGCTTCGGGCAGGGGAAACGTCCCTATGTATTCAATTGGATTTTGAGTGGCCAGCACTATGAAAGGCTGTGGTACGGGATAGGTCTTACCGTCCACAGTTACTTGGCGTTCTTCCATGACTTCAAGGAGGCTGGCTTGAGTTTTGGGCGATGTTCGGTTGATCTCGTCGGCCAATATGACCTGGCTCATTATCATCCCTGGCTTAAATTCCATTTCACCGGTTTTAAAGTTATACATGGTGAAGCCGGTTATATCCGATGGCAGGATGTCGGGCGTGAACTGGATGCGCTTGAAGGAAAGGTTAAGTGACTTGGCAAGACAGGATACCAGGGTGGTCTTGCCAACGCCAGGGACGTCTTCGATGAGCACGTGTCCCCCTGCCAGGAGGGCGATAATGATAAGGCGTATAACTTCACTCTTCCCCACTATTACCTTTTCTATGTTTTCCTGTATGTCTTTTATTAGCTTTTGAGGATTGTTCATGTCTTTAACCTGCCTTCTTGTTTCGTTTTTTGTTGTTAATATATGATGTCTAAACCTTTAAGTTTTATAAAAAATTGGTGGAGTGACTAGCGACTATTTATTCAGCTCTCAAATTTTGTGGTGCGTTCAAAAGTATTATACCATAATTTTTATTTCAATTTGTTCTTTTTATGTGCTTTCATGATATAATGAACAAAAGAAAAGTGGCTTATGAACATATATAACCTTAGAATAAGGATGTTTAACAGCATTTTTATATAAGAAGGGATGCTGCTGTTATGCGGGATGCGGTGCTCAATATGTTGCTTGATAATGTGGGCAACTTTGTTTCAGGTGAGGATATAAGCAGAAAACTGGGCATAACCCGGGCTGCTGTGTGGAAATACATAAGGCTTTTGCAAGGTCAAGGATATGTAATAGAATCATCCACCAAAAAGGGGTACTGCTTGAGGCAGATTCCCGATATCCTCGACAAAGTACTGATTGTTCACGGACTCAATACGTCTATTTTAGGCAAAAATATCGAGATACACTCTTCTATCGATTCCACCAATGCGCGGGCCAAAGAGCTGGCATTGAATGGGGCCTGTGAAGGAACGGTGGTCATTGCAGATGAACAGGTGCAAGGGCGAGGGAGGTTGGGACGAAGCTGGGTATCTCCACCCGGCAAAGGCATATGGATGTCAGTGATACTGAGGCCTCGCCTGTCCCCACAGGATGTCCCGCGAATAACCATTATGACGGCTGTCGCGGTGGCAGAGGCTTTAAAACGGTGTGCCCAGGTTGAGGTGGGTATCAAATGGCCCAATGATATAGTGTGTAGCGGGAAAAAGTTGTGCGGCATTTTAACTGAGGTGCACGCCGAACCCGAGGTTATACACTATGCCGTTGTGGGAATAGGGCTCAACGTCAATCTTTCAATTGAGGATTTTCCAGAGGATATAAGGAGCATGGCTACTTCCTTGAGGATAGAGAGGGGTAAAGAATTTCACCGTGTAGATATAATAAAGGCTATATTGCAGGAAATGGAAAAGGGTTACCTGCAGAAGCTGGACGGTGATGGCTTTGCTGAGCTTTTGAAGGAATATGAGAGGCGCTCGGTTATACTTAAAAGGCGAGTGCGTGTGATTGGCGTTGGTGGTGAGTTCTTAGGGTGTGCCGAAGGGTTTGGCGAGGATGGTTCTTTGATGCTTAGGTTGGACGACGGTAGTCTCCAAAGAATACTGGCGGGAGATGTGTCCATAAGGGGGGAGAATGGCTATGTATGATGGGAAAATTACCGACGTGCCCGGCATTGAGGTGGGGCATGCACAGGACTTTGATGCCAAAACGGGCTGTACAGTGGTCATAAGCAGGGAAGGGGCGATAGGCGGCGTAGACGTCCGGGGTTCAGCGCCTGGTACCAGGGAGACTGACCTTATGCGTCCCATGAATCTGGTGGAAAAAGTCCATGCCGTGGTGCTGTGCGGGGGGAGTGCCTTTGGCTTGGCTGCTGCCAGCGGCGTGATGAGGTATCTGGAGGAGCGAGGGATCGGGTTTGATGCTGGTGTGGCCAAAGTACCAATTGTGGCTGGCGCCGTGATATTTGATTTGGGGTATGGTGACTGGCGGGTACGTCCTGATGAAAACATGGGTTACCAGGCGTGTTTGAACGCCAGTGCCAGTGACGTGCCTCAAGGCAGCGTAGGGGCAGGGACGGGCGCCACTGTTGGGAAAATACTTGGAATGGAATGCTGTATGAAAGGAGGAGTCGGCACCTCAAGCATCAGATTGCCTGGAGGCATTGTGGTAGGAGCCATAGTGGTGGTAAACGCATTGGGGGACGTGGTGGATCCCAAAACCGGAAGAATACTGGCAGGTGCCCGTCACCCCAAAACAGGAGCGTTTATAGATACATGGAAATTCATAATAGAAGGCAATGCTTTAAAGAATGCGGTGTCGGGTAACACCACTATTGGAGTTGTGGCCACCAACGCTCGCCTTACAAAGGAACAGGCCAATAAGGTGGCTGCCATGGCCCACGATGGCCTGGCACTGGCCATAAGGCCTGTCCATACCATGCTGGATGGCGATACCCTATTTGCTCTGTCGACTGGCAAGTTTGAGTGTGACGTAAACGTCATAGGCATAGCAGCTGCTGAAGCGGTTGCCAGGGCTGTAGTCAATGCGGTGGAAAATGCTTAAGCCAATTTGAGCATGTTTTAAAGTAAAAGAGAGAAAATGGCTACAACGTGGGGTTAATGCATGTGTAATGGCAGTGAATGGTGGTATATGGGCGTATATGGTAGATTACCATGGCTTTTGCTTGTTGACGGTGTTGAAAATCTGGTATAAAAATATAGTATAAATTTGAGTTTGGCATATCAAGACACTTCGCTTTTCAGGCTCCTGTGTTTACGTCGTAGAATGATGTGAGGTTTTTTGAGGAAAAAATGATAATGAAAATCATAGCAAAAAGAATTAGAGAGCCTGAAAAAGGAGAAACGCTTTTAAATCATGGATAGGAGTGGGGGTAGTCCTGTTGGATATTTTAAAACGGATAATGGGTTATGCGTGGAGGTATAAGTGGCGGCTTATTGCTGCGACTGTTTTTTTATTGCTGGTCATCACGCTGAATATGGTGACTCCCTATCTTTCTAAAATACTGGTTGACGATGTAATAAGAGGCGGCAGACGTTCACTTCTGCTGCCAATTTTGTTGGCCCTTCTTGGGTGTTCGGTGTTTAAAGGCATATTGTTGTATATAAGGTCCTATTTATATGAAGACATGTCCCAAAAATGCCTGTATGACCTGCGCAATGCCATGTATACCCATCTTCAGGAGCTATCGTTTTCGTTTTATGATGACAACCGTATAGGTGAGCTCATGTCCAGGATGACAGGTGATATTGAAGGTATAAGGATGTTTTTGGTGGGCGGGTTGCCCATTTTACTGGAGAATGCCATATATTTTATTGGCACCTGCGTTATGTTGTTTTCCTTGAACGTTGAACTGGCACTGGTTACCCTGTTGATTTTGCCGTTTATCGGGTGGACGGCTTTTAGGCTTCACAAGGAGATCGGACCTGCCTACAGCGAGATACGCGAGCAACAGGCCAGCTTAAGTACGGCAGCTCAAGAGAATATCGCAGGGGTACGCGTAGTAAGGGCTTTTGCTCGTGAGAGTTACGAAATAGAGAAGTTTAAAAAGGAAAACCGGCTTAATATGGAAAAGAACATAAAAGCCAGCTTCATATGGTCTAAATATTTCCCCCTTATAGAGTTTTTGAGCGGCTTTTGCCTGGTTGCGTTGGTGGGTTACGGCGGCTGGATGGTAGCGGCTGGGCGTATTTCTCTGGGAACAGTTGTGGCTTTCAACGGTTATCTCTGGATGTTGATTTCACCGGTCAGGATGCTGGGCTGGATCGTCAATGTGATGAGCCAGGCTATAACTGCTGGGAAAAGGGTATTTAACGTGCTGGATACCGGATCATCCATCAAGGAGAAGGAGAATGCTTATTGTCCAAGCGAGTTCCGCGGGGATGTGGTGTTTGAGAATGTCTCGTTTTGCTATAAAGAACAGCCTGTGCTGTTTAACATAAACATAAATGCTCCGGCTGGGAAGACCATAGGCATCATGGGAGCCACTGGCGCAGGCAAGACATCTATTATAAACCTTATAGCCAGGTTTTACGATGTGACGGCAGGCAGGGTACTGGTGGATGGAGTGGATGTGCGCGACTGGAAGCTGAGCGCCTTAAGGAGCCAGATAGGCATAGTGATGCAGGACGTGTTCCTGTTTTCAGATACCGTTGAAGGGAACATACTCTACGGCAACCCCAATGCCACCAGAGAGCAGGTGATTGAAGCTGCCAAGATTGCAGGGGCCCATGACTTCATCATGGAGATGCCACAAGGCTATGATACCATCATAGGCGAGCGCGGTGTTGGATTATCAGGCGGCCAAAAGCAGAGGATTGCCATAGCCAGGGCCATCATCAAGAACCCCAAAATCCTCATTATGGACGACTGTACATCGGCTGTGGATATGGAGACCGAATACCAGATACAGCAGGCTCTGAAGAAAATCATGAAAGGACGTACTACCTTTATCATTGCTCACCGTATATCATCGGTACGCAATGCTGATGAGATAATATTCCTCGAAAATGGCAAGATTGTTGAAAGGGGTACGCATGAAGAGCTGCTAGCCAAAAAAGGTAGGTATTACGAACTGTATAGGCAGCAGTACAAGGACTTCGAGGAATTCCAGCTTAAAAGGCAGGTGATGTGACTATGCTGAGGCAGAGGATAATCGAGGACGAAGCGCTTGAAAAACCTTTTAATATGGAGCAGTTCAAGCGGCTGTTGAGCTATATGAAGCCCTACAAAAAGCAGGTCGGGATTACATTTTTGCTCATGGTCATAGCATCGGTATGCGGCCTTTTGGGACCGCTCATCCTTCAGATAGCCATTGATGATTACATGCTGCAAGGCAACTACCTTGGCCTCGCATTCATTACGCTGGCCTTCCTTGCAGTCAACTTCATAAGCATGGTATGCGTGCGCAAGAGGGTTAGGATTATGGTAGTGGTGGGGCAGGAGGTGCTCTTCAAGCTGCGACAAGACCTATTTAACCACATTCAGAAGCTGTCGTTTACCTTTTACGACAGCAGGCCGGCCGGCAAGATACTGGTGCGCATTATAAACGATGTAAATTCGTTAAGTGACCTTTTAACCAACGGAATTATAAACGTCGTGACAGATGCTTTCACTCTGGTTGTGGCGCTAATTTTTATGTTTTCCATGCATTTTAAATTGGCATTGATATCCATGTTTACCGTACCTCTCATGACTTTGGTAATAGTGCTGCTTAAAAAGGTGATAAGGCTTAGGTGGCAGACGGTCCGCAGGAAGGTATCCAACATGAACGCATATCTTCATGAAAGCCTTGCGGGTATGCGGGTGACCCAGGCTTTTGTACGTGAGCCTGAGACGCGGCAGGTCTATCGTCAGCTGAGCAGGGACATATACTCATCCTGGATGAGCGCCATAAAGGCCAATAACCTGTTTTGGCCTTCTATTGAGTGGATAGCAGCTATAGGCACGTTTTTAATTTACTGGTTTGGCATGAAATTTCTGGATCAGGGCACGGTAACGGTTGGTATCCTGGTGGCCTTCACAGGGTATGTATGGCGCTTCTGGCAGCCCTTAAATAACCTGTGTAATTTCTACAACTCGCTGCTTATGGCCATGGCTTCTACCGAGCGCATATTTGAGCTGTTGGATATTAAGCCAGATATCACCGATAAGAAGGGAGCTATAGAGCTTCCGCCTATTAAGGGTGAGGTGCGCTTTGACCACGTCACCTTCTATTATGAGCCTGAAAAGCCGGTACTTCAAGATGTGAGCTTTACTGTAAAACCGGGTGAGACCATTGCCCTGGTAGGTCCTACGGGTGCAGGCAAGACCACCATTGTAAGCCTCATCAGCCGGTTTTATGACCCCGTGGAAGGCCGCGTGCTTATAGATGGAATAGACATTCGCGATGTGACGCTGTATTCGCTGCGCAGACAGATGGGGATCATGCTGCAGGAGCCCTTCATTTTCTCGGGGACAATTATGGATAATATCAGGTATGGGCGATTGGATGCCACTGATGAAGAGGTCATAGAAGCGGCCAAGATAGTTCATGCCCACGAGTTTATAAAGGACATGGAGGATGGATATTACACGCAGGTGCGGGAGCGGGGTTCACGCCTTTCGCAGGGGCAGAAGCAGCTTATCTCGTTTGCTCGGGCGCTTCTGGCTGACCCCAGGATACTCATCCTTGATGAGGCCACATCAAGCGTAGATACGCGTACCGAGATGCTGATCCAGGAGGGGCTTAAGGAGCTTCTCAAAGGAAGAACTTCGTTTGTAATAGCTCACAGGCTGTCAACCATACGCAATGCCGACCGCATCATGGTGATAGACCACGGCAGGATAATAGAGTGCGGCAATCACGAAGAGCTGCTCAAAAAGCGGGGAGTGTATTACAACCTGTATAAGGCCCAGTATAAGTTTTTGCAGGCTATGTGATGGTGGGTGAACAGCCATTGTTTGTGAGTTCAGACACAAACAATGGCTGTGTCTTTTTTTAAGGAGGGAAGGAAAATGCTGAAAGTTAATGTGTTTGTTTTAGTTGGATTTTTGGTATATTTCTTTTATATGTTTATAAATTTTAAAAAGTTCTCATTAAGTTATCATATGATTTTGTTTACTTTTCTAGTTTACACATTTGTGTTAATTGGAATCACTCTTTTTCCAATACCCATACAACCCCAAGCAATAGAAATGTTAAGAGAAATTCATATTACAAATAATTATATACCCTTTAAATCGATAATTGGTAATATAGTTGAAGCTACTCATTGGATTGTATGGTTTAAAATGATAATTGGAAACGTACTGCTGTTTATGCCTCTAGGCTTTTATCTACCTCTTATAGTAAAAAAACATATGAATGCTCGGAAGGTGATTATTATTGGATTTTGTGTTTCACTTTGTATTGAAGTAATGCAGATGTTTATATCTTTATTAATTAACTGCAGATATAAAGCATTTGATGTTGATGATTTGCTTTTGAACACTGCAGGAACTGTTCTCGGTTTTATAATTTTTAAATTATTATACTATGTATTGCATGACTGTTTGAAATGGGATATAAGCAGGTATATTGAGTTCAAAAAGAGTTAGTGGTATTTGTGATAGTAATAGATTCAGTATATGTAAGTATTATACTGGAACATATCGGGTATCAGAAGAATATATTAATAAGGGAACGTTATTTAAGCCTGTGTGACTTTGCCACGGGCTTTTATTGTCTTTTCTGTATATGGCGATATAGAAAAATGGAAAATGAAAATTGGGTCAGAAGGACAGTGGTAACCTAGATATTTATTGTGGGAAAATGTCAAATTATAGGGCAAAAGCTATATTCGTAATAGATGTGCGGTATTTTTTGGGTAAAGAATTTGTCAACGGTTATTGTGAAATAAGGAGGAGAAGTTATGAGCTATATAGAGGAGTATGGGCTTATAGCCTTAAGCTCAAGGCAGCATGCCATTCACCTGAGCGATATATTAAAAACAGCCGGTTGTCCGGTTCAACTGGTATCAACTCCAAGGGAGATATCGTTAGGTTGTGGTTTATCTATCAAGTTTCCAATAAATTTGACGCCTAAGATTATGCAGGTATATGAGAGATACCAATATCCAGTTACAGGGTTTTATCACATCAAACGCAGGGGAAATAGAATGCAAATAGTGAGGATTGCTCATTGACGGTTTTGTAAACAGCGCGAAGAAATTTTTTCTTGTGTTTTACCCACGATTCTGCTAAAATATTACCCATAAAAAGCCGGTATCTCTCGTAGAGCCGGACTTATATGTTCAACTCTATGAGGCAAGATACCGTCAGGTATCCAAATCTGGAACTTGAACGGAGGTGTTTTTATGAAGTTCACTACCCGCAGGCTAGTTGTTACAGGTATGCTGGCCGCAATATCCATCATTTTGGGACTTACACCTATCGGTTTTATTCCCCTTCCCTTCAGCCCTACCAGGGCCACCATCATGCACATCCCCGTCATTATCGGTTCAATTGTAGAAGGCCCCCTCGTTGGCCTTATAATAGGCCTGATATTTGGCGGATTTAGCATGTACCAGGCCGCTACTATGGCTTCTAGTCCCGTACAGTTTGTGTTTTTGGACCCATTGGTAGCTATCGTGCCGCGCATGCTGATTGCCATCACCGCTTATTATACTTACAAAGGCATTAAGGTGGTGTTAAAGAAAGATTCTAAGGCTGTAGTGGCGGGTATGGTGGCAGCAGCGGTGGGGACGCTTACCAATACGGTGGGGGTGCTGCTCACAATCTATCTAAGGCACGGGGTGGAATTTGCGGAAAAGCTCAATGTGGCGCCCGAGGCAGTTGGCGGGGTATTAATGGGGATTGCGGTGACTCACGGCATTCCGGAAATTATTGTAGCAGTAGTCATTGTGACTGCGGTGCTGCAGGCCTTGCAGCGGATTTACAGGAAAGTGTATTGACTTAATACGGGCGGGGTTTTCCTGCCCGTATTTGTGTTCTAGTGTATCTATTTATTTGGGCTTTTAAAAAACTTTTTTGATTTTTATTGTAGTTGTTTGGTTCTAAGGAACCTCATAGTGAGAAATAAAAAAAGGGCTTGACTGAAGCAGTCGTTGTGGTACCCTTACTTATTGAGTTAGATGATGTTTTGAAAAGGATTTTTCGACACCTCTGTAATGAGTTTTTGAATGTGAAAAAGGAGTGTGGATGATATGCTTTTGGTAATGGACATAGGGAACACTAATATTGTGGTGGGCGTGTACAATGGTAAGAAGTTGCTTGGTCACTGGAGGTTGGCTTCGGATAGGGATAAGTCTGCCGATGAGTTTGGCATGATAATATTAAACTTATTGCAGTACAATGGCCTTTCTTCAAAGGAAATTAATGCCATTGCCATTTCTTCGGTGGTGCCTCCAATGATGTTTGCTATAGAGGAGATGTGCCGTAAGTATTTTAATATAAAACCTTTGGTAGTAGGCCCGGGGATAAAGACGGGAATTAATATCCGCTACGAGAATCCCAAAGAGGTAGGGGCAGACAGGATTGTAAATGCCGTGGCGGCCTACGAGCTATACGGTGGGCCCATTATAGTGGTGGATTTTGGCACGGCCACAACCTTTTGTGCCATTTCTGATAAAGGCGAGTACCTGGGAGGGTGCATCGCACCGGGTATCACCATCTCCACCGAGGCCCTGTACCAAAGGACGGCCAAGCTGCCCAAGGTTGAGCTTGTCAAGCCACCGCAGGTCATATGTAAGAATACCATAAGCAGCATACAGGCCGGTATAATATACGGCTACGTGGGGCAGGTGGACTATATCGTAAGGCGGATGAAGAAGGAGCTGGGGCGTGAGGATGCAAAGGTGATCGCCACCGGAGGTTTGGCTCACATCATAGCCGAGGAATCCGAGACCATAGAGGAAATTGCACCTTTGCTCACTCTTGAAGGATTGAGGATCATATACGAGAGGAACCTGTGATGTCTTTATCACAGATTTAGCATAGGATATGTTGGAAGAGGAAAGGATGTTTTTTGAGACTAAGCCAGCTGTTTTTGATTGTCACAATGTGCGAGGAAAAGGAGAGGACGTTAAATCAATGTTACGTCCTCTCCTTTTAATATCCTGTTCATGTTTCGTACGGCGCACATCTTGCCGCACATGGTACAAGTGTCTTCATACTCAGGTGTTGATTCCAAACGGTATCTTCTAGGTCTTTCGCTGTCTATAGCTAATTCAAACATACCTTTCCAGTCTAGATTTCGACGCGCCTGGCTCATCTTATCGTCCCATTCCTTTGCGCCCTTTATGCCCTTGGCGATGTCGGCAGCATGGGCTGCTATCTTTGCAGCTATGATGCCTTCTTTCATATCCTCAAGTGTTGGCAACCTTAGGTGTTCCGCAGGGGTTACGTAACACAGAAAGTCTGCACCGCTGGCTGCGGCTATGGCTCCACCTATGGCACTGGTGATGTGGTCATATCCCGGCGCTATGTCAGTCACTATGGGACCCAGTACATAGAACGGCGCACCATGACACAGCTTTTTGGCCAGCAGGACATTGGCGGCAATCTCGTTTAAAGGCATGTGACCAGGACCTTCTATCATGACCTGGACGTTCTTTTCCCACGCTCTCTTTGTCAGCTCACCAAGAACTATCAGTTCCTCTATTTGTGATGCGTCGGTGGAATCGTGTATGCTTCCGGGTCTGAAGGCATCTCCCAGGCTTATGGTCACGTCGTATTTTGCAAATATGTCAAGTACATCGTCAAAGTATTCATAAAAAGGGTTTTCGTTGCCGGTAAGCTGCATCCACGAGAATATGATGGCTCCGCCTCGGGAGACGATGTTGGTGAGACGGGGATTGTTTTTAAAGCGGCGCACGGTGTCCCTGTTTACTCCTGCATGTATGGTCATGAAATCCACGCCGTCTTGGGCGTGCATTTCCACTATGTCTATAAATTCCTGCGCCGTTATATCGCCTATGTCCTTGTCATAATATCCTACAGCATCGTATATGGGTACCGTGCCTATCATGACGGGGGAGATCTCTATAAGCTTTTGCCTGAACTGCCGCGTTTTGCCGTAGGAGCTTAAATCCATGATGGATTCGGCTTTAAGCTCTATGGCCTTTTTTGCCTTTTCAATTTCAGCATTAAAATCGAAACAGTCACGGGAAATACCGATGTTGACGTTTATCTTTGTGCGCAGACCTTGGCCTATGCCTTCAGGGTTGAGGCTTTTGTGGTTTTTATTGGCGGGAATTACCACCTTGCCGCAGGCTATTAGTTCCATTATCTCATTGGCAGTTTTTCCTTCCTTTTGTGCTACTATTTCCATCTCTCTTGTGATGATGCCCTTTTTGGCAGCATCCATTTGTGTGGCATATTCCATCATAACCCATCTCCTTTTTTTATTTTTGTGGTTTGGGAAAAACTCATTTTTATTATCTAAACCATGTACGATATACGTAGCGTTTCAGCCCGTTCGACGGCTTTGTGCCGTCTTATAAGCCTTAATGGTTATCGAACAAACGCTTATTGGACGAATCCAGTAAATTGCTATCAAGGTAAAATGTTTATTCATGTTTAACTGTTTTGTATAGCCAACAACAGAGGCTATTTGGAAGCCAAATTTAATGAAAAAGATTAGATTATTTCTTGGCTTGATATCTGCAAGCATGTACAGGTGAAGTGCGCATGGGGTCTTTTAAGCTTATGCACCTTTGATTTTACCAGGTCAGACGCCTTCTAATGGATTCAATCTTGGCTTTTATATCGTCAGCCCCTACGATTTCGGTTACCATGGCTATGCACTTTGCTCCCGCTCTTTTGACTTCGAGAACGTTATGCTCCTTTATGCCGCCAATGGCCACAAAGGGTATGTCGATATTTTGTGCCACATATTCAAGATATTCAAGCCCTACCGGCTGGCATACGTCCTTCTTTGTAAATGTCCTATATATAGGACCGACGCCTATATAATCGGCTCCGCCGGCTACCGCTTTTTGGGCTTGTTCCGGGGAATGGGTGGACACCCCTATGATCATCCTTTCGCCCACTAGCTCTCTCACCTTTTCGACCGGTAGGTCGTCCTGGCCTATGTGTACACCGTCTGCACCTACCATCAAGGCCAGGTCGACGTGGTCGTTGACTATGAAAGTGACGCCGGCTTTTTGGGTCATCTCGCGTATTTGGAGGCATTCCCTGTATTTATCGATGAGCTTTTTGTCCTTTTCGCGGTACTGGATTATCTTTATCCCCGCTTCTATCATCTGAGCAACTACCTCTATGTTGGTCCTGCCACGGGAATATTCCTCGGCTGTGATGCAGTATATGTCGGTATCCAGCTTCTTTCTCTTTTTCAGTGCCCAGTCGGCCTCTATATATTCCTTTTCGAGGGTATAACACTCAAACCTTAACCTTTCGTATAGCTTTGAAAGCTGGTATTTGCCCACTAGTTTCAAGTTTTCCTCGATGACCCTTAGGGCTTCCTGGCACCTCTTAAAATTGGCGGAAATCATATCAAATAGGGTACTTCTGCCATCAACGTTGAGGCTACCGGATACCAGCAGGCCAATGTCGTCCGATGCATCTCGCTCTGAAATGCACTGTGGCAGGTACTCCGCCAAATTCTTTCTTATTTCGTGCCTCAACTTCTTGAGCTTTTCAGTCAAGCTGGCGTTGCTGTAGTAAAACCTGGCTATGTCCTCTAAAACCCTTATTCCCTCAGATGCCCTGTTGATGTTGGCGTCGATGATCCTGAAAAGGTCATTCACAGATTTCTCCCTCCTAGAATAAACTCCAGTACCGTATCTGCCTGTTTAGCTGCTGCTATGTTGACCCTGGGCGACAGTGGAGGAGCGTCTTTATCTACTTCTGAGTGCATATCCCCTACTATATACAGGGTGGAGTGAACCTTTTTTATCTTGATGTCATCGCTGTTGCCCCAGCCGGCCAGCCCTGAGGCTGCCACTACCAGTTTGCCGCTTGAACCGTAATGCTCCACTATCATCTTTTTGCAGTAAGGGTTGTCAAAGGCTTCAATGATGATGTCACAGTCATCAAATATTTCATGGATGTTCTCATGCGTAATCTTTTCCTGCAGCGTTTCTATCTCCACGTCTGGATTAATCCTCTGCAAGTTTAATTTAAGGGCTTCCACTTTGGGCATTCCTACCTGGTCGTAAAAGTAAAACTGCCTGTTCAAGTTAGAGAGCTCCACCTTGTCAAAGTCAACTATTTTGATCTTCTTTACTCCGCTTCTTACCAGGTTTAAGGCGCAGTTGGAGCCTAACCCCCCTGCACCGGCTATCCCTACCTTGATTTTCTGGAGCTTTTGAAGGTTTGCAGGGCCAATATATTTTACCAAGGCTTCTTCAAATTCATTCACGGCTGTACGACCATCCTTTCATGGGTATATTAAAATCAGATTTGCCTTTACAGCGTTGTTGAACTTAAACTCGATATCGGGATGGTACAGAGTTTTAGCAATTATCTTTATTGTCTGTCTTGTTAACACTACGAGTTTTGCTATGCTGAATAGGAACCTTTTTATATCGCCTGCCAGTCTTTGAATACCGGCTGAAATCCTTTGCTGTACAGCATATCCCTTATCTGCACCACACTCCTGGTGTCGGCTATGTCGAACTGACCATCACCTTTGTCCTCTATAGCATGACCGCCTACCTGGGTGGAAGAACCCGCTGAAAGCCTGGTGACTCCCAAGCCTATCAGGTTATCCCTGAGCTGTGGTCTTTCCCTGGTGGAGATGGTGATGCCGGCCCTTGGCAAAAACAGCCTTATGGCCAGCATGATTTGAACCAGGTCCTTGTCGCTAACAGTAAACTTGGGTGCAAAGTTCCCAAAGTGTGGCCTCAGGCGCGGTAGGGATACGCTTATCTCGACGTCAGGGTACTTATCCTGGAGATAGCTGGCATGCAATCCGGTGAAAAATGCATCTTTATGCCAGTCATTCAGGCCCAACAGAGCGCCTATGTTGACGCTGCGCATGGAAGCTATGCATGCTCTTTCGGGTGCATCCAGCCTGTATCTGTAATCCCTCTTGGGGCCTTTGATGTGCACTTCCATATACACTTCTTGGTCGTATGTCTCCTGGTACAGTGTGAGGCCATCAACTCCTGCTTCTATGAGCTCGGCGTACTCGGCGGTATCCAGAGGATACACCTCTATCGAGATGGAACTGAAGTAGTCCCTTAAAACCTTCACGCAATCCTTTATGTATGAGACCGGTGTATGCTTTCGGGACTCGCCAGTTAAAATGAGTATGTGTTTAAGCCCGGTGGAGGCTATGGCTTGGGCCTCCTTTCTCACCTCGTCCAGTGAAAGCTTTTTTCGAGCTATCTTATTTTTGCAGTTAAAGCCGCAGTAGGCACACTGGTTAACGCAATAATTGGAAAGGTAAAGGGGGGTATATAGGAGGATGGCTCTTCCAAAGTTCTTAAGTGTAAGCTGCCTTGCTTTGATAGCCATGGGTTCCAGGTATTCCTTGGCTTTGTCTGATAACAGGGCTAAAAAGTCAAGGGCATTAAGCTTTTCCTTGCTGAGTATTTTCATTATTTGGCTGTCGGTGACGCTGCTTAAAAAGTCGTTAAAATCGAAGCCCTTGTATTTGAGATACACGTCGTAAAAGCTCATATGCCTGCACCTCGGTTTCAACATAGTGGTTGTAAGGATTTTATTTCGGAGAGTTATAAGAGCCCATGTTCTAACATCTCAATCAAATTCTATCGTAGAAATCCAGTCAGAGGCGAAGAAGCTTCAGCAAATTCCTTAACTGCCCCCATCCCCGCCAGATAAGCCATTCTACCGCCTTTGACTGCTAGTGCAAACGCCTCAGCCATGGCGACCGGGTCATCAGCGGTGGCTATGGCGGTGTTGACCAGCACTGCTGCAGCGCCCAGCTCCATTGCTTCAGCGGCATGGGACGGCCGCCCCAAGCCGGCGTCCACTATCACGGGGAGGTCGATCTCGTCGATCATGATCTTTATGAGTTCCCGGGCTTTCAGCCCCTTGTTTGTACCAATTGGAGCGCCAAGGGGCATGACTGCCGCAGCACCCGCGTCCCTCAGCCTTCGTGCGGCTATTAAATCAGGGCTCATGTAGGGAAGGACTATGAAGCCTTCTTTTGCCAGTATTTCGGTGGCCTTTATGGTCTCGTAGTTGTCGGGGAGCAGGTATTTGTTGTCGTTGATCACTTCGATTTTTATCCAGTTGCTGCCGCAGGCTGCTCTTGCTATCCTTGCTATGCGCACCGCTTCTTCGGCATTTCTCGCTCCTGATGTGTTGGGCATTATGATACACCCTTTGGGTATGTAGTTGAGCATGTTTTCCTCAGGATAATCCAGGTTTATCCTCCTCAATGCAACGGTAACCACCTGTGCCCCCGAACGCTCTATCACCTGGGGGATAACCTTATGTGAATGGAACTTTCCTGTGCCTATGAAAAGCCTGCTGGAAAGCTCATGTCCAGCTATGACCAGTTTGTCATCCATGATGTATCAGCCTCCTCCAACGAATCTTAAAATTTCCAGGTTATCGTTTTCTTGCAGCACTATGTTCGGCCATTCTTCTGTTTTGACTATCCTATAGTTGTGCTCAACCACCACTTTTTGAGGGTCAAGGCCTTTGAGTTTTAAAAAGTCATATAGGCTCATCCCTTTGCTTACCGTGGTTTTTTGGCCATTTACTGTTATTATCATTTTATTCCTCCTCTCTCAAAAATTGGGTAAACTGTGCAACAAGAGTAAAATAACCCTGCCTTGTGATTTTAGAACTTTCTTTACGGTAAGTTAATTATATTTGTGTGTATGCCTCCTTTTGTTTGCAGGTTATTATATGTTTGCCTTATCGGCGACTCAAAGGCATTGGTTTGCTATTCTGCAGCCAAAGCCATCCTGTTTATCAAGTGTTTTATAAAATCTCATTTGAAATTTTAAGTTACGCGTGTTAACAGGGGGGAAAGGAGAGAGGGGCATTGAACTGAAAAAGCCTACCCCATAGGGTAGGCTTTTTGTCGAGGTGATTTATCCTCCACAACGCTTCCCTACGGTGGTACTAACCACATCAGGTTCGAAGGGTTAAGAGCAAGCTTTCTAAGCATGCCCTTTCTCAGCCTTTCGGCACCCCTAGCGTTGTTAGTCATCTATTCAGTTTTGAATAATTATACAACAAATGTTAGGGGATGTAAAGGACATTTTTTGGCTTTTTGGCACATATGGTGGTTTTAAGTTTCAGGACAACAAATATTCTACAACTGTTTTTTAAGGTTCAATACACATAACACACACCTAAAGCTTCCGGTCCAAGATGTGAACCGATTACAGGACCTATCTCTTGAATGTTAATTATGGCGTGGGGGTACCTCTCTTTAAGGATGGATTTTAGCTCATGAGCCTCTTTTAGGGCAAAAATCTGGCATATATTAATTATCGATACTTTTTTCGGTATATCCTCTATGATCTTTTCCATCGCTTTTTTCTTTCCACGGACTTTTGCTATAGCTTCTAATTTGCCGTCTATTAAAGCTATGATGGGTTTTACGTTTAAAAAAGAGCCTATTACCGCCTGAGCATTGGTAAGACGCCCGCCTCTTTTTAAATACTCAAGAGTCCCCACCGTTAGGCGGATTCCCATTCTCGTTTTTTGCTCTTCAATTTTTTCAACAATTTGACTTCTTGAAAACCCTTGTTTAACTAAATTTATAGCCATTTCCGTTAAAACCCGCAAATTGGCGACTGTAGTTTGGCTGTCAATGATGGAGATTTTGTCGCTGCCAATGAGATTTGCTGCGGTATTTGCGCTGTTGTATGTGCCGCTCAACTTAGAAGAGATGGTGAGGGCAATGACCTCCTTTCCCTTTTTTAAAGCAGACTCAAAGACCTCCTTAAAATCCCCGACTGATGGTTGAGACGTGGTGGGGAAATCAGAAGACCGGGCTAAACGAGAGAAAAAATCCTGAAACTCGCCTGGGAACCCCTCTTTTTCAGTTTTCCCTTCAAAACTGTAATATAAGGGAACGACGCTCATATCATGCTGCCTGACAAATTCTTTATCTATATAAGCAGTGCTGTCGGTGACAATATGAATTTGGTTCAAAGAGATCAACCCCTTTTCAAAAATAATTGTGTTAAGATTATAATACCAGATAATAATACCAGGTATAAATATATAATTTTTCTAAATACGTTTTTCAAGAACTAAATGGCAGTACTAAGTACAATACTTTTTGTGCAAAAGTAAAGTATGTATGTACCAATTTTTCCTTTTAATATTGTAAAACCTTAGTTCTCAAATCAAGGGTGCAGATTTTCAAGCATAGTTGGAATAATGCTCTTTTAGTGAAACTATTTAAGGATTTTCACAGCAGAAGAAAGAATGATTTTCTACGAATTGCCCCAAAAATGTGATAAAATATTTTCTATAATTGGGACTTACAAAATAGTCTAGAAATACTAAAGAAGTTCTGATATACATTTGGATGGTAATTTGTAAGGACCAACAGCATGATTTGCCTTTAAGGTGACATGTATGGATATAATAGATATAGCTTATCAGTGAAAGGGGTATAGGCATGAAAATAAGGGGCATCAAATTGGTTGTATGCTTGTTGGCATTAACTCTTTTAGCAGTATTTGTATCAGGCTGTTCAGCGCTTGGAGGCCTTAGCAAAGAGCCGCAGGGTGAGCAGCAGACGGCTGAATCGCAAAAAGTGCCGGTTGAAGTGGCAACCGCTGGTGTGGATGCCATTCAAAATGAAAAAGAGTTTTCAGGAATTTTAAAGCCCATAAATGAAGCTATGGTCATCCCCCAGATACCGGCCAAGGTATCCAAGGTACATGTGAAAGTGGGGCAGCAGGTAAAAGAGGGGGATGTGCTTATAGAGCTGGAGGCCGGCGATGTTGAAAGGCAAATTGCTCAGGCACAGGCGGCATATGAGGCCTCAAAAGCTTCGGTGGAACTGTCAAAAAGGAAGCTGCAAGACCTTGAGTCCCAGAAGAACAGGCTTCAAGCTGAAATTGGTAAGTTAGATAAGCAGATTGAGGGGCTTACTAAGTCGCTGAATGAGGCCAGGCAGGCCATTGAACCGGAGATTGCTAAACTTCAAGAGATGCGCCAAAAAGGCGTCATTTCAGATGAGCAGTTTGAGGAACAGAAGGCTAGGCTAGAGGAGCAGCTAAAAACGCTGCAGGATGGATTGGATAAGCTGCTTCAACAAAAAGCGGCGTTGGAGAAGAGCAAATTGGAGCTGGAAAGCGCTATAAAGTCCCTGCCATATGACAGCAACACGCTGGACGCACAGCTCAATCAAGCCAAGGTTGCTCTGGATACTGCCAAAAGCGCGGCCGATAAGCTGAAGCTCTTCTCGCCAATAGATGGTGTGGTAAGCAGCTTAAGCGTACAGCCTGGTCAGATGGCTACACAGACATCACCACCGGTTACTGTTATAGATACGAGTGCTTTGGTACTTGATATACGCTTATCCGAATTTGATGTAGCGAAGGTACAGCCGGGGCAAAGGGTGAAGGTATATGTCGAAGCAATGGGTTCTCAACCGGTAGAAGGCGTGATTGAGTGGGTGAGTCCATCTACCGATCTCAGGAGTCAGGCTTACCCGGCAAGGATAAAGGTTGAAAATGTTTCTGGCAAGTTGCGTCCTGGCATGTTTGCAAGGGTTATCTTGGTGCTAGACAGGAAAGATAACGTGGTGGTGGTGCCAAAGCGGTCAATTATAAGGCAGGGGGATCATGCCTATGTTTTCGTAATTAAAGGTAAGGCAGTGGAGAGAAGAGAGGTAAAGGTTGGCATGGACGATGGTGAGAGGGTAGAGATAATTTCAGGCCTACAAAGTGGTGAGCAGGTGGTTGTGAAGGGGCAGGCCTATCTAAAGGAAGGGCAGGAAGTAAATGTTGTGAGGCAAGAGGGGTGAAAAGATAGGTTAAAGGGTGTTAAAAAAGAATTTTCTAATAAGCAAGATAACAGAAGCGCCGTTATAGCGCAGTCGGTGTAGAACAAGTGTATTGCAGGTTCAAAATGTGACCAATGCAATAGATGCAACTAAATGTACAAAGCACAAAGTCAGGAGGAAAGATTATGAGCATTGCAGGATTGAGCGTTAGAAGGCCTGTGACAACTGTTATGGTTGTGCTGATTGTGCTCATTTTGGGTTTTGTTTCATTGACGCGGCTCAATGTAGACTTACTACCCAGCATTAATCTACCCATAATGGTGGTGTCGGTGCAATACAGTGGCGCAGGTCCTGAAGAGGTGGAGAGCATAGTTACGCGAAACATAGAAAGCGTCTTGGCAACGGTGGGTAACCTTGAGTCCATGAGATCGACTTCATCCGAGGGCAATTCGTTGGTGATCCTGGAATTTACCCAGGGTACCAACATGGACGTGGCGGCGCTGGAAGTGCGCGAAAAGCTTGATATGATAAGGGGCATGCTGCCGGAGGGGGTGTCTGACCCAATAGTGCTCAAGCTGGATCCTAACATGTTGCCCATCATGAGCTTTGCGGTATCGCAAGAGGGCAAAACCGACGAGGAGCTGCAGGAATGGGTGGAGGATGTGCTCAAGCCGCGTATAGAACGGATAGAAGGTGTGGCCTCGGTATCGGTTTTGGGTGCAAAGCAGACAGAGATAAAGGTGATAGTTGATCCGGATAAGCTTATAGCCTATGGCCTGACTATGGACCGAATAGTTAGCGCTTTGAGAGCTGAGAATTTGGCTTTGCCCGGTGGAGTTGTGCAGGATGGGCAGTATGACTTGTTGGTCAGGATTTCGGGACAATTTGAAAGCCTTGATGAACTTTTGAATGTGCCCGTCGTGAGTTCTACCGGTATCACCTATATGCTTAGGGATTTGGCTCGGGTCGAAAGGGGCGTAAAAGATGATAGGCAGTATTCAAGGGTGAATCAATACGATAGCCTTTCCATATCGGTTTATAAAGAAAGTGTGGCAAATACCGTACGTGTGGCCGAAAAGGTAAACCAGGAGATAGAGAATATAAAGAAGGCATATCCTGACATAACTGTTATGAACATAATTGACCAATCAAAATTTATAAACAGATCAATTTCGGCAGTGACAAGCAATGCTTACATAGGAGCCATATTGGCCATTGCCATATTGTTCATATTTCTAAAAGATGTCACGCCTACCCTGGTCATTGCCACCTCGATACCAATTTCGGTGATATCTACTTTTGTATTGCTTTATTTTAGCGGCATTACCCTTAATATAATATCACTGGGTGGTTTAGCTTTAGGCGTAGGCATGATGGTGGATAATTCCATAGTAGCTCTCGAGAACATATATAGAATGAGGGAGAAAGGTTTAAACCCTAGCGAAGCCGCAGAGAAAGGTACCAACGAGATATCTATGGCAATAATGGCTTCCACATTGACGACGGTAAGCGTCTTTTTGCCGATAGTATTTACTCAGGGCATGACGGCAGAGATATTCAGGGAGCTGTCCCTTACCGTTACTTTTTCGCTCATGGCATCGCTGGTGGTGGCGATTACATTGGTACCCATGCTGGCGTCTAAGCTGATAAGAGGTAAGGGCTTTAGCAGGAAAAATAAAGCTGTTGAGCGCTTGACAGAACGGTACAGGCACATGCTCCAATGGGCGCTGGAGCACAGAAAGGCTGTCATGTTTATAACGGCTGTAGTTTTTGGACTAAGCATTGTACTTTTGCCTTTGGTGGGTGTGGAGTACTTTCCAGCAGTGGACCAGGGGCAGATACAGATAGAAATAAGGCTTCCAAAAGGGAGCAGCTTTGATGAGACCTTGGAGGCAGTCCAGAAAGTCGAGAAGATAGTGGACGAGATTCCAGAAGTGGATATGGTGTGGGCTGTCATAGGTGGTCAGCGTATGAGTTTTGGAATGGGGGCCCCTGTCAGAGACCAGGGTAGTATTACGGCTATATTAAAACCCCTCGATCAGAGGAGCAGGACCACTCAGCAGGTGGGTGAAGAGATAAGGGAAAAGGTTAAGGATATAGCAGGGTGCCAGATACAAGTAAACACTGACAGTGGATTGGTCGGATTGGGTTCTGGTATGACGGGTTCACCTATATCCATAAGCATAAAAGGTCAGGATCTGCATGTGCTTCAGGAAATATCGGATGATATTGTGAAAATTGTATCAAGCGTGCCAGGGACGCGTCAGGTGCGTTCAAGCTTTGAGGAAGGCCGCCCAGAGCTGCGTATAATCGTAGACAGGCAGAGGGCTTCTCAGTATGGGGTTAATGCTGCTTTGGTATCAACCGCTGTTCAAAGCCATCTTCAAGGTATGGTTGCTACTCGATACAAGGAACAAGGGACTGAGATCGACGTGAGGGTGCAGTTGCCGGCTGATGGCAACATGAAACTGCAGGACGTGGAAAACGTCATGGTCATGTCGCCGCTTGGTATTGCAGTTCCCTTAAAAAGTGTGGCCAGGTTTGAGTATGCGCAAGGACCTGCCAGAATAGAAAGGCAAGACCAGTCTCGTGTGGTAACTGTAAACGGCAGCTATGAGGGGCGTAGCTTTGGCGAGGTTATGCGCGATATCCAAGAGAAGTTGAAAGATTATCCACTGCCCGAGGGGTATTTCATAGAGTATGGTGGTCAGCAAGAGCAGTTGTCGGAAGCATTTGGGGACCTCAGATTGGTACTTGTATTGGGAGTACTCCTTGTGTACATGATAATGGCTTCGCAGTTTGAATCTTTGGTTCATCCGTTTACCGTTATGTTTACCGTACCGCTGGCTTTTACAGGAGGGCTTATCGGCCTTTTGATAGCCGGGAAACCTTTGAGCGTGCCAGCCTTCCTTGGGTTTATAATGCTGGTAGGCATCGTGGTAAACAACGGCATCGTACTGGTGGACTATATAAACAGGATCCGCAAAGATTATGCAGAACTTAAGCAAGCAATAGTCCAGGCGGGGACTATAAGGTTGAGGCCGGTACTTATGACCAGCTTAACCACCATACTTGGGCTTTTGCCCCTTGCGTTGGGATTAGGAGAAAGTTCAGAGTTACAAGTTCCTCTTGCTGTGACAGTTATGGGTGGTTTAACGCTTTCTACATTTTTGACCCTTGTGATAGTACCTGTCGTATATTCGCTGGTTGATGACTTAGGTAGGTGGATTGGAAAAAGATTGAGGATGGTATGATAGGAGGTTTGATAGAGAAGGGGGTATATGTTTGAAGGCAAGTTTGAAATTTACAAACTCCTCTTTTTTGTGTTATTATTGTGGTAAATTGAAATAATTTTGTGGGTAGGTGTTAGTTTTTGAGTGTGATGCTTAAGTTTATGCGATATATAGTGAAAAAATTTATTATTATAGCGATTTTGATATGGTCGATCGTTTTGGTTTCATTCACGGCATATGATTGTGCCAATATATATATTGTGGTGACAGAGGGAATGACTCAGAGGGCTGCAGCAATATTAGAGGAACAGAAAAATGTTTCTTTAAACAAGTTCTTTACTTCATCTTATTTAAGCTCTGACCCTTTATTGAATAACAATCAGTATGAAAATTTTATTATACAAGACTATAATCTTCGATTGCGTATTAAATGGCTATGGGCTTGGCCCTGGAATGATTCAGCCAGAGTTGTTGTCGAAGAAGAAATTCCCAAAATAGTGGCAAAGCCCAAAAGTGATGACCAAGAAGTTAAAATCCCTCCCCCGTGGCAGAATGGAGAGAAGGTAATATTACTTCAAAAGCGAGCGGGATTGTGGAAGATAGATGGAATAATATTTAAAGCACCTCTTAAAATGAAATAATTTGAAAAGGAGCCTTGCAATTATGGGGGTTTTTGATGCTGTCCAGTGCGTACTCAGTATTTTGATTATGGTTTCAATAGGCTATGTGCTCAGCTATCGTGGTTGGTTTGACGAGCGTACGTCCGAGCTGTTTTCTAAGATAGTAGTAAAGGTGTCTTTACCTGCTCTGATGATTTCGAATTTGTTGTCTACATTTGATAGAAAGAAGTTATTCGAAGCGGGGTTGGGCGTATTTATACCTATATTATGTATGTTGCTGTTGTATGGAATTGGGCTGATGATAGTAAGGTTACTTAATGTACCATCCCATAAACACGGCGTCTTTTTAGCCATGTTTACCTTTTCTAACACGGTATTTATAGGGTTGCCGGTTAATGTTGCGCTTTTTGGAGAGAAAAGCACATCCTTTGTGTTGTTGTACTATGTTGCAAATACAGTGTTGTTTTGGACTATGGGTGTAAGTGGAATTCAGCGCGATGGCTTGAATGGTCAAGTAACCACTCTATCAAGAAGGATTAAAAATTTGCTATCTCCTCCTTTAATAGGCTTTTTATTGGCTATTTTATTGATACTGTTTGATGTTCGTCTTCCCAAGTTTATTATGGATGCCTGTAAATATATGGGCAATTTAACCACTCCTTTATCAATGTTATACATAGGTATTGTTATAAACTCTATAAAAATGCAAGATATAAGGTTTGATAAGGACATGGTAGCTGTATTATTGGGTAGATTTGTGTTGGCTCCGTTGCTAATATTAGCTTTTATGTATTATTTGCCTTTGCCTGTACTGATGAAAAAGGTGTTTGTCATCCAGGCAGCAATGCCTACTATGACTCAGATAGCCATTGTATCTCAAGCTTACAAGGCAGATTACAGGTATGCGGCTGCTATGGTGACGGTTACCACGATGGCCAGCCTTATTTTTATTCCGTTGTACATGTTTGTGCTAACTTACATTTAAATTTTTAATTTAAAGTTTATGCAATCGTTTGCGAGTTTGAATATCTTTTTATGGAGGGATGAATATGTACGACGATAATCGGGTTTCTATTGTATTAGTAGGCATCGGCGGATACGGTAATATATACGTCGATGCGCTGCTCAATAATCTTGAGCGAGGTGACTTTAAAGTTGTAGGGGCAATTGACCCTAGGCCAGAAGGATGTCGTAATCTGCAAAAGATTAAAGATATGGAGATCCCCATTTTCTCCTCAATGGAGGAGTTTTATGCCAGCTTTAAAGCTGAGTTGGCCATCATATCGACCCCTATTCATTTTCATTGCGTTCAAACCTGTTATGCTCTATCCCAAGGGAACAATGTGCTGTGTGAAAAGCCAGTGAGCGCAACCATTCAGGAAGCTCGGCAGATGATGGAGGCCAGGGATCGTGCTGGCAAAATCGTTGCAATCGGCTATCAATGGTCGTACACCGATGCCATACGTACCCTTAAAAAGGACATCCAATCGGGCTTATTTGGCAGGCCCAAGAGGTTTAAGACCATTGTGCTGTGGCCCAGAAATAAAGATTATTACCGGCGGGCATGGGCTGGTAAACTGCGAGATGCAGAAGGCAGGTGGATACTGGACAGCGTTGCCAACAATGCGACAGCCCATCATCTGCACAACATGTTTTACGTCTTAGGCCAGGAGCAGGATAAGAGCGCAAAGCCCGCTCAACTTACAGCGGAGCTTTATCGCGCCAATAACATTGAAAACTTCGATACTGCTGCTGTAAGGATTTTTACTGAAGAAGGTGTGGAATTGCTGTTTTATGTGACCCATGCTGTTACCGAAACTGTTAATCCCACTTTTTGCTTTGAATTTGAAAAGGCAAAGGTTGTATACGGCCCAATGGAGGGTAAAAGTGACAATATAATAGCTGTATTTGATGATGGCACTTACAAGGTGTACGGCAATCCAGAGGAAGAAGGGGTTAAGAAGCTGTGGATGACTATAGATGCGGTTAAGGGTATACAGCCTGTGGTGTGCGGCATCGAAGCTGCTACTTCTCACACGCTGTGTATCAACGGTATGCAGGAGTCAGTACCGCGCATATCGCATTTCCCGGAAAATCTGATCAAGTACAATGAAAACACGAAAATAACTTGGGTGGAAGGGTTAAATGAGGTTTTGAAGAGATGTTACCAGGAATGGAAGCTGCCACATGAAATTGGCGTAGAATGGGCAAAAGCCGGTAAAACGATGGATTTGAGGGGATACCAGTATTTTAAGGGGGAGGATATAGGATGAAAGTCGTTATTATAGGCTCCAGCGGTCATTATAACTACGCAATTGAAGGAATAAAGGAGGACAGAGGTGTTATTATTGTAGGAGTAGCTCCGGGTTCGGAAGGAGAAGATATAAGCCCTGCTTATAGAGCAGCGTGCAAAATAGGGCATGTGCCTAAAATATATGACGATTACAGAACTATGCTTGATGAGGTAAAGCCCGACATAGCAGTGGTCAACTGCTTCTTTGGCCACCACGCCAGAGTTACAATGCAGGTGCTTGAACGGGGGATACACGCCTTTGTGGAAAAGCCGCTTGCCACCACCTTTGAAGACCTGGAGCAGCTTAAGGAGGTTCATTCTCGTTCAGGTGTGCACCTTGCGGCCATGTTTGGAATCAGGTATTCTGCCCATTTCATTACGGCATGGAATCTGGTGAAAGAAGGTGTGGTGGGAGAGATACGGCTGATGAATGCTCAAAAATCGTATAAACTCGGCCAGAGAAGCGAATTTTACAAATCGCGTTCAACTTACGGGGGCACCATTCCATGGGTGGGAAGCCATGCCATTGACTGGCTTTACTGGTTCGGCGGCCAAAAATTTGAATCGGTTTTTGCTTCCCACTCTGCCAGGTATAACCGTGAGCATGGAGAACTTGAGGTGTCGGCCTTATGCCACTTCACCTTTTCAAATGAGGTGTTTGGCTCGGTAAGCATAGATTATTTGCGTCCCAAGCAGGCACCTACCCACGACGATGACCGTTTGCGCGTTGTGGGCACCCGGGGCGTTCTTGAGGTGAGGGATGGCAAGGTGTACTTGATAAACGATGAGATAGATGGCATTAGGGAAGTGCCGCTCATGCCCAAGCAGAACATATTTATAGATTTTTTGAGGCAAATAAAAGGAGAAGGTCAGTGCCTGGTTACAGCTCATGACTCCTTCTATGTGACCGAGGCGTGCTTGAAAGCCAGGCAGTCGGCAGACGAGGGGAAAGTAATACGGTTCTAAATGAGATATTTATATCGTCTATGGACTTATGCGAGTTACCAATTTTAAACTGTGTGTTAAATATGCTTGTACAAGAGATAAAAGGATGTTAAAATAGAGTTGGCGGATAGGGTTATATTGTTGTCGAGCTTACATGGCTTGCCAGCTAATCGGGAGTTACTTGTATCCTATTTTATTTGTTTTAAGCGGAGCCCACCTATCCAGCACTGTAAAAGAGTTTGTACATAAGATCGAAAGGGTGAAGAACGATGTACGATGACAAAGTAGAAACCGTTGTTCAAAAGGGATACAACCCATGGGTGGGGTTCCGCTGGTTTAATAAGTCGAAGATAAGAAAGGCATTGAGGATTATTTGGAGTAATCCAAAGCTCATTTTCAATGCCATTTATAGCTTTTTTGTGGGTCTGAGGTTTTTTGGGATCAAATTCTATAGGTTTCCGGTTATCGTTGATGTGGGAAGCAAAATTAGAAAGTCACGTAAGGCCAGGCTGCAGGTTGATGGGCGGTTGTATCTGGGTGGCAGATACATTGGCGAGCAGAGCGGTGATGGCGCTTATTTGAAGCTAGCCAGAAATTCAACCTGTCACATAGAAGGCAGAGTGAAGTTGGGGCCAGGAGTGCGAGTAATTTTGGAGCCGGGTGCCAGCTTGACTATAGGAGACAACACCTATATAACCGCATCGTCGGTTATACACTGTGCAACCAGCATTAGCATTGGGAGGGACTGCGCCATCGCGTGGGGTACAACCATCCTGGATACCGATTTCCATACCATCATCTATGAAGATGGTAAGCAAAATTCCATAAGTAAACCTGTAAAAATAGGGAATAGGGTCTGGATAGGGTGCAACTGTACTATTTTGAAAGGGGTAACCATAGGCGACAACTGCGTTATTGCCGCGAATTCGCTTGTAAATAGGGATGTCCCACCGAATTCTTTGGTGGCAGGCAATCCTGCAAGGGTAATCAAGAGTGGCATAAGCTGGCGTGCGTAAGGCAGGCATAATATAGTTATTGAGAGGTGATATTTATGAAACCGATGAAGTATCCCCCTATAAACCCAAAGTTTCCGCATTTTCTCCATGGCGGTGACTACAATCCCGATCAATGGAAAGACACGCCCGAGGTATGGGATGAAGACATGCGCCTTATGAAGTTAGCCCATTGTAATGTGATGTCGGTGGGGATATTTTCATGGGCCAGCTTGGAGCCTGAGGAAGGTAAGTTCGAGTTTGGATGGCTAGATACCATTATGGACAAGCTGGCCGAGAACGGCGTGTATGTCATTTTAGCTACTCCCAGCGGGGCAAGACCGGCTTGGTTGGCTCAAAAATATCCAGAAGTGCTCAGGGTTTTGCCCAACCGCCAGAGGATACTGTTTGGAGGGCGACATAATCACTGCTATACCTCGCCTGTGTATCGTGAAAAGACGCGCCTTATAAATCAAAAGCTGGCTGAGCGCTATAAGGACCACCCTGCCCTTCTGGCATGGCATGTATCCAATGAATATGGGGGTGAATGCCACTGTGAGCTGTGCCAGCAGGCTTTCAGGGAATGGCTGAAGAAGAAGTATGACAATGATTTAGATAAGCTCAACCGTGCGTGGTGGACAGGTTTCTGGAGCCATACATACACCGATTGGGACCAAATACAGTCTCCCGCACCTCATGGGGAAGGGTCTATCCATGGACTCAATTTGGACTGGAAGCGGTTTGTAACCCATCAGACCATCGAGTTCATGAAAAACGAGATTGCCCCGTTGCGCGAAATCACGCCAAATGTTCCTGTCACTACCAATTTTATGGGGACATATACTGGGCTGAATTACTGGAAATTTGCTCCTGAGCTCGATGTGATTTCATGGGACAACTATCCGATGTGGCATGGAGAGGAGCCTGACTGGGAACTTGCATACAAAGTGGCTTTTGTGCATGACATAAATCGCTCGCTAAAGGGTGGGAAGCCCTTTATGTTAATGGAAAGCACGCCCAGCATGACCAACTGGCAGCCGGTGGCTAAACTAAAGCGGCCTGGTATGCACCTCCTGTCGTCTATACAGGCGGTGGCTCACGGTTCGGATACGGTGCAATACTTCCAGTGGCGCAAGAGCAGGGGATGTGTGGAGAAATTCCACGGCGCGGTGGTTGATCACTGCGGCCATGAGAATACGCGCGTTTTCAAGGATGTTGCAGAAGTAGGCAAGGTGCTTGAGAAGCTGGATCCTATCGTAGGTACGACGGTAAGGCCGGAGGTTGCGATAATATATGACTGGGAAAACCGGTGGGCAATAGACGATGCGCAGGGACCACGGCGGGAGAAAAAGGACTATCTGTTGACCTGCCAGTCTCATTACAGGACATTCTGGGAAAACGGCGTGCCCGTGGATGTTATAGATATGGACTGCGATTTTTCGGGTTACAAGCTGCTTATCGCTCCTATGCTGTACATGGTACGTCCAGGAGTGGCCGAGAGGATAGAGAAATTTGTGGAAAAGGGAGGCACCTTTGTAACCACATACTGGAGCGGTATTGTAGATGAGAATGACCTATGCTTTCTCGGAGGGTTTCCCGGGCCTTTGAGAAAGGTGACCGGAATATGGTCTGAGGAGATAGATGCGCTGTACGACCACGATGTAAACCACGTGGTGCTGAAGGATGGTAATCCGCTGGGGCTTAAAGGCGAGTATGAGGCCAGAGAGCTGTGTGATTTGATACACGCTGAAACTGCGGAGGTTCTGGCCACTTACAAGAGCGATTTCTATGCCGGCAGACCTGCTCTGACTGTAAATTCCTTTGGTAAGGGCAAGGCGTATTATATTGCATTTAGGAACAACGGGGATTTCCTTACAGATTTTTATGGAGCGCTCATCAGGGAGCTGAATCTAAAGAGAGCGGTTGATACTGAGCTGCCTCAGGGCGTGACGGCACAGATGCGCACAGATGGAGAGAGGGTGTTCGTTTTCATACTCAATTTTGTGCCCGAAGAGAGGCAAGTAGACCTCAAAGATATGCGGTTTAAGGATATGATAACGGGTGAAAACGTTACAGGCCGTGTATCACTTCCGCCGTATGGGGTGAAGATTTTGGAGAGGTTGTAATTGTGATATGAAACAAGGATGGCGTTAGAAAGCCATCCTTGTTTTGTATTACGTGAGGATATTTTGTAGCTATGAGCATTGTTTTTTCAATGAGTGATTAGTAAATCGATGCTTATGCGACAATGATGGAAGATCTCTAATAAGCCGTGTTTAAATATGCTTTTGAGAGCATTGATATTGATTTGATTCCTGGTACTGATGCTGTAGGTGGTATAGGAGGTAGGCTGGTTGTCCCTTAAATGCAATCTTAAAAATTTTTATGTTCGCAGGAATATAGAAATTTTTGTAAAATAACTAAATTATAGCAGGTAATAGATCAAGAATAAAAGTGTGTTTTTGAAACAAAACTGTTTGCCGGTTGCTTATAATCTCTTTTGTTATGTCAAAATAAAGGTGTAATTGTTAGATTTCCCCCAAATTAAATATGGCATAGTCACTAATTTAATATCCTTTATGATTTACTTGCTATTACAACATTTGACAGAGGTTTCGGGGAGGTTAAACGGAGAGTCTTTACAAACCCATCCAAGCGAGCCTGTTCCAAACTTTCTGTATGAATTAGTAACAAAGTTTCTTTTTTGGGGAAATTGATAACACAAACTAGAAATGAGCGTTTTGGTAAATCTTGTCAAAAATTGCAGAATCAAGGGGGAGAAACATGAGAAATATTTGCAAGGTGTTGGTCATTTTGTTGTTACCTTTGTTCATAGGCACATTTTTGTTGTCAGGCTGTTCTATTGAGGGACTATATACGCGCCGTGATTTGAAGGCTGACGAAAATGCCTCCTCCCTGTACAATACAGGGAAAGATGCTCAAACTACCGGCCAAGATGGCGGAACGCTTGATGATGAGGGCAATGGATCGGCGGGACAGTGGGATCAGAGATTTAAGGATACAAAACAAAGCTATTTAGAGCCAGAGCATGAAGGCAAGCAATCTGAGCAAAAGCCGAACACTCAAAGCGCTAATGCTCAAAACCCAAACAATTCTCAAGTGGCATCTTCTTTGGATGCTCAAATCGAAAGCTATATTAGCAAAATGACCCTGAAGGAAAAAGTGGGCCAGATGCTTATTGTAGGCTTTGACGGATTTGAACCCTCCTCCGATATCAAGGATATGATACAAAACTACCACGTAGGAAGCATTATACTCTTTCCCAGAAATGTCAAGAACAGCATGCAGCTGGTTAGTCTCATTAACCAGTTAAAAGTACTTAACAAAGACAATCCTCTTCCGCTCATAATTTCAGCGGATCAGGAGGGTGGGAAGGTCAATCGCCTTCCGGAGGATGCTACCCGTTTCCCGGCAAATTTGGTATTGGGCAGGGAAAACTCGACACAGCTGGCCTATGATGTGGGAAAGGTGATGGCTGCTGAAATGCGAGCTTACGGCTTTAATCTTAATTTTGCGCCAGTTCTAGACATATTGAGCAACCCCAACAACACCGTTATTGGCGACAGGGCATTGGGCACCACTCCTGAGGTTGTTGCGCACCTCGGAGTTGCCCTAATGAAAGGACTTAAAGATGGTGGCGTTATACCTGTAATAAAACATTTTCCGGGACATGGCGATACCGTTGTGGATTCCCATGTGGACCTTCCCAGATTGGAACACGACATGCAGCGTCTCAAAAGCTTTGAGCTCATTCCTTTCAAGCAGGCCATTGAGGAAGGGGCTGATATGGTTATGGTGGCTCACATACTGTTCCCAAATATAACCAAAGAAAAGGTACCTGCCAGCCTGTCGTGGGAGATAATTACGGGAATGCTGCGCCAGGAGTTGGGCTTTGAAGGAGTGGTCATATCGGACGATATGGAGATGGGGGCCATACAAAAGAATTACGGATTAGAGGAAGCGGTTGTACGGGCGGTGCTGGCTGGGACTGATATAGTGTCGATATGCCATACTTATGAAAAGCAGAAACAAGCCTTTGAGGCCATCATCAAAGCTGTTCATGATGGTACAATACCGATGGAGCGCATTAATGAGTCGGTGAGGCGGATTATAGCTTTGAAGCTCAAGTATGATTTAACCGATGAGCCGGTGGATGCCAGCAACATCCCTAAAATAGTAGGAATAAAGGAACATAAGGCTGTTGCTGACAGGGCATGGGGAAGGGAGTGATACAATCCTCCCTTTTATTTTGTAGGGATTTTTGCTATACTGTATTCTGAATCGCAGTAGAGAAGAAAATCCTTACAAAACGGAAGAGGGTTTGGTTGACGCATGATTGATGGCAAGGTGATATACGTAAAGGGTGCAAGAGAGCACAACTTAAAGAACATAGACGTGGTGATTCCCCGGGATAAGCTGGTGGTGGTGACAGGGCTCAGCGGTTCCGGTAAGTCATCGCTGGCTTTTGATACCCTATATGCCGAAGGGCAGAGGCGGTATATAGAATCGCTGTCGGCGTATGCCCGGCAGTTTTTAGGGCAGATGGAGAAGCCAGATGTAGATTACATTGAAGGGCTTTCCCCTGCTATCTCCATTGACCAAAAGACGCCTCGCAGGAATCCCCGTTCCACGGTGGGAACGGTTACCGAGATATATGACTACCTTCGCCTTCTGTTTGCCAGGATAGGCATCCCCCATTGTCCCAACTGTGGCAGGGAGATTAAGCAGCAGACGGTTGAGCAGATGGTTGACTATATCATGGGAATGGAGGAAGGGACCAGGATTCAGCTTCTGGCTCCTCTGGTGCGAGGGCGAAAAGGGGAATATGTACGCCTGCTTGAGGACATAAGGAAGGAAGGCTATGTGAGGGTTCGGATAGATGGGGAGATGCGTGAGCTTTCGGAGGAGATTAAGCTTGATAGGAACAAGAAGCACACCATCGAGGTGGTGGTCGATCGGCTTGTTGTGAGGAAAGGCATCGAGCAGAGGCTCACCGATTCGCTTGAGACGGTGTTAAAATTAAGCGATGGATTGGCGGTTGTGGACGTGATCGGGGGGCAGGGGGTCCTCTTCAGCCAGAAGTATGCCTGCCCTGAGTGCGGTATCAGCATAGAGGAGCTGACGCCTCGGCTGTTTTCGTTCAACAGCCCGTTTGGGGCTTGTCCCAACTGCCATGGGCTGGGCGTTTTAATGGAGATTGACCCCGAACTTGTAATCCCCAATCCTTCTTTGAGTTTAGCTGAAGGAGCAATTGCCGTTCCTGGATGGAACAGCGCCAATGGGGACAGCATAGCCAGGATGTTTTTGGAGGCGCTGGCCGAGCATTACGGTTTTAGCCTGGATACCCCTGTTGAAGACCTGCCAAAGGAAATTGTAGATATCATATTGTATGGTACCAGAGGGGAGAAGATCAGGGTTAAATATGACCGACATGGCTCAGGTTATTTTATGGCTCCCTTTGAGGGTATAATCCCAAATCTGCAGCGGCGTTACCATGAGACTGATTCCGAATCAGCCCGTGAAGAGATTGAAGCATATATGGGCAATACTCCATGCCCTGTTTGCAAAGGCGCCAGGCTGAAGCCCGAAGCTCTGGCCGTCACGGTGGGAGGGCTTAATATATACGAGGTGACCAATCTATCGGTCAAGGAGCTCCTGGATTTCATCGATGGCCTTAAACTTACGCCTACGCAACAGCTAATTGCCCATCAAATACTCAAGGAAATCCGCTCCCGCCTCCAGTTCATGGTGGATGTGGGACTTGACTATTTGACTTTATCGCGCCCTGCGGGAACGTTATCGGGTGGTGAGGCTCAGCGCATCAGGCTGGCTACCCAAATCGGGTCCAGCCTTGTGGGAGTTCTTTATATACTCGACGAGCCCAGCATAGGCCTGCATCAGCGCGATAATGAGAGGCTGATACGCACTTTGAAGCGGCTCAGGGATCTGGGGAATACCGTAATCGTTGTGGAGCACGACGAGGAGACCATACGCTCAGCTGATTACATCATAGACATGGGGCCGGGAGCCGGAGCCCATGGTGGACGGGTGGTTGCTGCCGGTACCGTCGAGGATATTATGAATTGTCCAGAGTCCATTACTGGCCAGTATTTGAGCGGCAAAAAGAAAATAGAGGTTCCTGCTGTGCGGAGGCAGCCCAGCGGCAAATGGCTTGAAATCATCGGGGCCAGCGAACACAATTTAAAAAATATAAACGTCAGAATACCACTGGGGGTAATGACCTGTGTAACCGGCGTTTCTGGCTCGGGCAAGAGCACTCTAGTGAACGAGGTCCTCTATAAGGCGCTGGCCAAGGAGCTTCATCGCGCAAGCGTAAAGCCGGGACGGTATGAAAGGATACTGGGGCTCGAACACCTCGACAAGGTTATAAACATCGACCAGTCTCCAATAGGCAGGACGCCGCGTTCTAACCCTGCTACCTATACCGGTGTGTTTGATTATATACGCGAGGTATTTGCCATGACCAGCGATGCAAAGGTAAGGGGATATAATAAAGGGCGTTTCAGCTTTAACGTCAAAGGGGGTCGCTGCGAAGCCTGCCGTGGCGATGGCATTATAAAGATCGAGATGCAGTTTTTGTCAGATGTATACGTGCCGTGTGAGGTGTGTAAGGGAAAGCGGTATAACCGTGAGACTCTGCAGGTAAAATACAAGGGCAAGAATATAGCCGATGTGCTGGATATGACGGTTGAGGAGGCCATGGAGTTCTTCGAGAACATACCAAGGATTCACAGGAAGCTGCAAACCTTGTATGATGTGGGATTGGGCTACATCAAGCTTGGACAACCATCAACCACTTTATCCGGCGGCGAAGCCCAGAGGGTTAAGCTGGCCACTGAGCTCAGCAGGAAGAGCACCGGCCGTACCATATATATACTGGACGAGCCCACCACGGGGCTGCACATTGCTGACGTTCACAGGTTGATCGACATATTGCACAGGCTGACCGAGGGGGGGAATACCGTGGTGGTCATCGAGCACAATCTGGATGTCATAAAGACGGCTGACTATATCATTGATTTGGGGCCAGAAGGTGGAGAAAGAGGCGGGATGATAGTGGCCCAGGGCACACCCGAAGAGGTGGCAAATGTAGAGGGTAGCTATACAGGTAAATTTTTAAGGCAGGTACTCAATATTTGAAAAAGTAGAAAGGATGTGATGTGTGTGGAAAGAGCTTTTCGCTATCAGACAGGGGAGACCGATGAGATCATCAAGGAGCTGAGGCAAAAAGGAAGCGTTGAGGTGGATGTAGATTCGGAGGATAAGATAAAACCGTTTTTGAAGGATTTGGAACGATATGGTATATATGAACGCACTGATATTCCTTGGGACTACGAAGCCATAAGCTTCTTTGAAAATCAGGACTTTTTGTGCAGGGTTCAGGTGGAGGATCGTGCTTCTCAACCGGCTAAATCTAGATTGTTTATAGATTTCTACAGCGAGTATATTGAAGAGGATTATGCCGATATATTTTGGGGCTAAAGACTGTTGTTTAGCCGGAACAGCCCAAATGAATTGTGTTTGTGAGGAGAGCCTCAAAAAGCTCGTTTTGTATCCACCTCCTATTAACCTAAAGGATGTTTACAAGACACAGGGATTCCTTTTGTGGAATGTGGGCTATATAAAGCCTGAGGGCCGAAATTTCAGACAGTGAGTCGGTTTTTTCCTGCAGTTTTACCAGCTGTTTTACCCTTGCCAGCGTTGCCTCTATATTGTCTATTTCTTCGTGGTTTATAAATATCTGCCATGAATTTTTGGTTTGGCCCCACAGCTTTGTTAAAGACTCCAGTTCACTGTCGGCCATCTCCCAGCTATCGCTTTTTATGGCTGATTCTAAGCTTGTTAATCTATGTTCTAACTTTTTAGCAGAGGCTTCAAGGGAATGCTGGGTCCATACGGCGAAAACAAAAAACGCGATGGTTATCGCTAGCATTATAAAGGGTATCTTCAACGAATTCACCTCCGCTTCTCTTTTTCTTCTATCTGTAAGTTTCTCTGGCTATCAAGGTAGGCGAAAAATACGTCTTCGGGTTTGAGCCGGTGAATTTCAAGCTGTTGCAGTAGCCAGTTGATGTCCAGACCTGCCTTCGTAAGGTTTTTGTGCTGTATGTGGCCGTCCATGATGAGGGTGTATGGTAGGCCCTCATAGCGGGTGGAGAGCTTGAGGTCCTCGGCGGTTACCGGCCTCTTATGAGGTTTGGGTATGACGCTTAGCTGGCCGTTGGTCTCAAGTATTGCGAACTCAACGTCTGATACGTTGACTATGTTCTTCTCCCTCAGCTGCTCCAAAAGGTCATTTATGTTATAGCGTAAGCGGGCTAACTCCCTTTGCACAATCTTGCCGTTTTGTATCACTATGCTGGGCGAACCGCATAGAATGGTTCTGGCCCTCTCGCTTTTTAAAGTGACATAAGAGAAAATTACCTCTGCTAAAAGCAATGCCAGGATGGGTACGATTCCGTTCAAAAGAGGTATACCCGTGTTCTCCATGGGCACCGATGCCAGTTCGGCTATCATTATGGTAACCACCAGCTCAAACGGCTGCAGCTCACCCACCTGCCGTTTTCCCATAATTCTTACTCCTGTTACTACGACGACATAAAGTATTAAAGCTCGAAAAAATGCCACTAGCATATGTACAACTCCTCACCATTGCTTTTTTATATATAGATTGGCTGGGACGTACATGTTTTATTCTTGATTGATGGAGTCACCTTTTATTTTAAAGATACATCTTTTTAGTGAATCACGAGAATTATGCCACGGGCTGTCAATGTAGTAATAATTAAACTTTTTGATAAACCAGTTTAATTCATCATTAAGCCTTTTTAGGTTATTTTCTTGTAGCGCAAAGGTAGATTGGCAAAATTTTTTAAGCTGTGGGCCGCTGAGCAGGCGCTGAGCCTCTTCGATTAAAAGATGAAAATGCCCGATGCAAAAGCCTTTGCAGTTTTCGTACAGCGATTGAAATTTGCTATTGCATGTCCATAGCTGAATTATGGACCCAGCATAACTGTGTGCTGTATCTCTTGAATGACTGCATAAAAAGCAGGCCGATTCCTCTGTATGATGATTTATGTGCCGATTGAATATTTTCTTAATGACGTTCAAAACAGGATATTTTGACGACAAGTAAGGTATTTCCATCATCCTTTTAAACTTCTGCAGCTTTGACATCTCGTGCAATAATATCTTATCCACGATGAGAGCCAATCCAAATTTATCCCTGTAATTTAGAAGCTGCTGGAAATGGATCGAGCAAAAGCTCATATGCTCCAGCGACCTGTGAAAATTTACATCGTTAACCATATCCCTGAACAGCCCTGAAATATAGGATTCTTCAGCTCTCTTCATTACATGGCATAGAGGACACTCGGTATTTTCCTGGAAGGCGTCCCACAACGGGAATGTAAATATCTCCTGTTTCATTTCACACCTCTTTTAGGTTGAAATATTCGACACTACTTATTGTTTTCATATGACAGGAAAGTATTCAACTTTATTGGAATGCAGTTTTTTGATTATTGACAATTCTCCTGGTGGTTTGTATACTTATTACATGTTATGAGTATTACATTTATGAAAGGAGGGGATGATTTGAGCAGTAGAGAATGGTTAATATTGAATTTCACCTTGCCGAAAGAACAGTCCCGAGTTCGAGTAAGTGTATGGCGAAAATTAAAAAAATGCGGGTCTGTAAGCATTGGACAATCAATGTGGGTTCTTCCTGCTTCCGAAGAACATTTAAAACTTTTCAATGAGATGGCAAAAGAAATAATTGAAAACGGCGGTATTGCATACATCGCAAATGCTGATTTTCTTAGCACGGGAAACACAGATGACATAATCAATCTGTTTAATAAAGCCAGAGATGAGGAATACCAAGAGTTTTTAGAAAAATGTGAAGACTTTTTCCTTGAAATTGAAAAGGAAACAAGGAGAGAAAACTTCACATATATTGAACTCGAAGAAAACGAAGCTGAATACAACAAGCTTGTGGAATGGTTAAAAAAGATAAATAGTAGAGATTTTTTTGGTGCCCCACTAAAGAAGCAGGCAGAGGAAATGTTAGAAAAATGTAAACGCCTGTTGGATGATTTTAGCAATAAGGTTTATGCGTTAAATGAAGGAGAATAATTAAAAAGGAGGAAGATTAAGCTTATGAGTCATAATTCAAAAAATCAATTTTCACCGGCGGTAATTGTGATACTCATATTTGGTATCATCAGTATGATGGGCGATATAATTTATGAAAGCGCAAGGAGCGCCAACAGCCAATATTTAAATTTGTTGGGTATAAGTGCTGCTCTTGTTGGTCTGGTCTTTGGCATCGGGGAATTCCTTGGATATTTTCTGAGGCTCATTGCGGGAATCCTATCGGATAAGAGCGGTAAACACTGGATTTTTATGTTCCTAGGCTATGGCATGCTACTGGTTGTACCTTTGATGGGACTTACTAGGAATTGGAATATTCTTGTTGTGCTGATTTTGATGGAGCGCATCGGGAAAGCATTGCGTAGCCCGGCTAAGGATACAATCCTTTCCGGAGTTTCAGAAAACCAAGTCGGAATTGGGTTTGCCTTCGGTATTCAGGAAGCTGTGGATCAAATAGGCGCTTTTGTTGGACCGCTTATTTTCACTATGGTTTTTTATTTTTCGGGAAAGAATGGAATTGCGCAATATCAATTGGGATATAAATTGTTGTTTGTTCCGTTTGTAATTTTGATGCTATTTCTGATATATGCATATAGAATGACCAAAGGGGACAATCTCATCTCTACGGTTATTAAAAAGGATTTACGTACGGAGCACATTAGGCCGATTTTTTGGATCTATACGGCTTTCACCTTTTTTTGTACGTTGGGATTTGTTAACTTCAGTACAATAGGTTACCATTTGAAAGCGAACAACCTGATGTCAGATGGAAATATAACCTTGCTTTATTCAGTAGCCATGGTCGTTGATGCTGCTACAGCGCTACTTATTGGCAAAGTCTATGATCGACTGAAAATTAAAACAGGAATGAGAACTGGTGGCCTTCTGGTTTTGATGGTAATTCCAGCTCTCACATTGCTGTTGCCATTTTTGACATTAAGTAATTCGACAGGGCTTATCGTTATTGGGATGATTATTTTTGGCATAGTAATGGGAACGCATGAAACGGTTATGCGTTCTGCAATTGCAGATATTACACCTTTTGATAAGCGTGGTACCGGTTATGGAGTATTTAATACCAGTTATGGTTTGGCTTTGCTTGGCGGAGCAGCGTTGATGGGTTTGCTTTATGATATGAATATGGTAGGGGTTATAATTGCTTTCACTTGTATAACTGAATTGATTGCTATCATTCTATATTCAAAAATGAATAATATGGTAAAAAACAGCCATCAAGTAGAGCTTTAACTCGGGGGACATAAACAAATGGATCTTAAAGAGAAAGCAAATGCTTTAAAAACATATATTCCGGCTCTCTTCATAGCAATGAAGAAAAAGGATACACCAATTGTTGCAAAGATATTTGCAGGAATAACCGTATGGTATGCATTGTCACCCATTGATGTAGTTCCTGATTTTATACCTGTATTGGGATACTTGGACGACCTAATCATCCTTCCGTTATTGATAACATTGACTATTAAATTTATACCAAATGAGATAATGGAGATATGCAAAGCAGAAGCAGCAGGTATTTGGAAGGACAGAAAACCTAAAAAATGGTACTATGCTGTTCCAATTGTAATTTTATGGATTGTTATAGTTGCAATGATTGTACATAAGTGCGTATCAATTATCACTTTACTTCTTTAATACATTAAATTATAATATTGTTGTTTGAAAATTAAACAAGCTTTGAATGGAGGAATGGAAGTGAAGAAGAGGTCGTTTTTAATTTTAACTTTGATTTTAGTAGCTGGTTTTATGTTGAGTGCTTGTTCTGAAGCCAAGCAGGTTTCAAAGGATGATTCTTTGGAGAAGGTCAAGCAGGCCGGCAAGTTTATAGTAGGGCTTGATGACACGTTTGCTCCCATGGGTTTCAGGGATGAAAGTGGTAACATCGTAGGTTTTGACATCGATTTGGCTAAAGAAGCTGCAAAGAGGTTAGGCGTAGAAGTGGAGTTTAAGCCCATAGACTGGAACAGCAAGGAGCTTGAGCTGAAGAATAGGAAGATTGACATGATATGGAACGGGCTTACAATTACCGAGGACAGAAAGAAAAACATGGCTTTTACAAAGCCCTATCTAGTGAATACCCAGATCATAATTGTGCCCGAGGGATCCAGCATAAAGAGCAAGGCCGACCTGGCAGGCAAAAAAGTAGGGGTACAGATTAGCAGCAGCAGCCTTGAAGCATTGAAAAAAGATAAGGAGGTCTATGAGTCTCTAGCGGAAGTAGTGGAATATCCCGATAACCTTGAAGCGCTCTTGGACCTGAAAGCAGGCAGGATTGACGCCGTGGTGGCAGACGAGATTCTGGGAAGGTATTATATCGAAAAGAGGAAGGAAAATTTTGTGGTCCTAGATGATAACTTTGGTACCGAGGAGTACGGCGTAGGGCTGAGGCTGGAGGACAAAGCGCTGCTTGAGGCGCTAGACAAGGTACTTGACGAGATGAAGCAGGATGGCACCATGTCTGAGATTTCTAAGAAGTGGTTTGGCGAGGATATCATAAAGAAGTGAGTGCTGTATCGCACTGTTAGGGCTGGAGGCTGACGGGTTTTGATTATACCGTCAGTCCTCTTTTGTGTTTTTATAAGTTTTTTAAACCGGGAGAGATGTTATGCAACAGTTATTACTTGAGTTTGCAACGCCTACGCTTGAGGTCATAAAACCCACATTGGAATATGTATCGCGGATTATCGTGCCCATGCTCCAGGGTACTGTGGTCACTCTAGAGCTGTTTTTCATCACCATTGTTTTTTCAATCCCCCTGGGAGTGCTGCTGGCGCTGGCACGCATTTCTAGATACAGGATTTTGAAGGATGTCGTTGGTGGATACATCTGGCTCTTGAGGGGTACACCGTTGCTTTTACAGGTGTTTTTTGTCTATTACGGTTTGCCCAATTTCGGCATTACTCTAGAGAATTTCCCAGCAGCATGTATTGCTTTTGTCCTCAACTATGCCGCCTATTTCGCCGAAATTTTCAGGGCCGGCATACAGTCAATTGATAAAGGGCAGTATGAGGGAGCCAAGGTGCTTGGCTTTACTTACTGGCAGACAATGTGGAGAATTATTCTCCCGCAGACCGTGAGGAGGGTGCTGCCTCCAGTCAGCAATGAGGCAATCACCCTTGTAAAGGACACGGCCCTTGTATATGCTATAGGATTGGGAGAGCTTTTAAGGGCTACCAAGATTGCCGTATCCAGGGATGCGGTGACATCGCCTTTTGTAGTGGCGGCCTTGTTCTACTTGGCCATGACTTATGTGCTGACAAAAGTGTTTGACAAATTAGAACAGCGCTATTCAATATATGAATAGGGGTTAGAGGCTATGTATATGATTGAGGCTAAAAATATTTACAAGTCATTTGGAGCTTTACAGGTTTTAAAAGGGATTTCGCTGAGCGTTAAGAAGGGTGAAGTAATAGCTATTATAGGGCCTTCCGGATCGGGGAAGAGCACCTTGCTGCGGTGTCTCATTCATCTGGAGTTCATTGATAGAGGCTCTATCATAATAGAAGGACAACCTATGGCGTATGAGGATGAAAACGGTAAAACACGATATGTATCTGATAAACAAATACGACAACTTTGTAAGAAGATTGGGATGGTGTTTCAAAACTTCAATCTGTTCCCTCATAAAACGGTGCTGGAGAACATCATTGAGGCACCGATTGTGGTAAACAAGGTGCCCAAGAAAGAAGCGATTGATATGGCCGAGGCGTTGCTTAAGAGGGTAGGACTGATTGACAAAAGGGACAGCTATCCTTCCCAGCTTTCGGGTGGTCAAAAGCAGAGGGTGGCCATTGCGCGGGCTTTGGCCATGAAGCCTGACATAATGCTGTTTGATGAACCCACTTCTGCGCTAGACCCAGAACTTACCGGCGAAGTTTTAAAGGTTATGCGAGACCTGGCTCAAGACAGGATGACCATGCTGGTGGTTACCCACGAGATGGGGTTTGCTCGAGAGGTGGCTGATCGGGTGATATTCATGGATGGTGGAGAGATAATAGAGGAAGGATTGCCCGATGAGATATTCCGTAATCCGCACAGCGAGAGGACGAGGAATTTTCTTAAACAGGTGTTGTGATGGAATTTTGTTGTAATTTTCTATCTTTGTTAAATTAATATCAATCTTGTCGTGGATGTGTAAAATATCGCGGAGTTTAGAATATATAGAAAAAATAATTTTAAGTAAATCGAATCGTATAAAAATAGCTTGACAATTATAAAATGTTTATGTTAAACTTTTAACGTGAACGTTTTGGATAAAAATTTTAATCAAATCATGCCGGTTCAATTAAATGTTGTTACCGGTATTATTTTTATTAGATGCAATACTTTGTACATACTAATTTTAACAGGAGGGCATGTTAATGGCTGTTACGCTAAAGGATATTGCAAAAGTAGCTGGTGTATCGTATGCTACTGTCTCAAGGGCATTGAGCAATCATCCAGATGTCAGCCCTGAGACCAGAGAAAGAATAAAGAAGATCGCAAAAGAGATGAACTACGTCCCAGACCCTTCAGCAAGAGGATTAAAGGGCAAAAACACAAACATGATTGGCCTGGTTGTGCCTGATATATCCAATCCCTTTTTTTCTGAGCTCGCTTTGGGTGTAGAATCTTTTGCTAATGAACATGGTTATTGCGTATTTTTGTGTAATACAAACTGGGATTATGAACGGGAGAAGACCTATGTGGATATCTTGAAAGCTAAGCGAGTCGATGGTGTGATAATTTCTTCGGTTATTGAAAATGCTACACATCATAAAAAGTTGTCGTTGCCTCTCGTGTATATTACCGAAGGACCCAAGTCTGATGATATATATTATGTGGGTATTGACAACAAAACTGGAGCGGTGCTAGGCGTTGAATATCTTATTAAATTGGGGCATAAAGATATTGTGTATATAGGAGGCTCAGAAAAGACGAGTACCAATAGGGAACGCTTTGAAGGTTATAAAGAAACCATGCAAAAACACGGGTATACGGTTAAAGCAAACGTTCGCACCTCAGATAGTTTTAGCCAAGAAAGCGGTTATAAGGCGGCAATGGAAATGCTAATAAAAAGTGAAATCCCTACAGCGGTTTTTGCCGTAAACGATATAGTAGCTTTGGGAGTCATCCAAGCTATAGAGGAGTTTGGGCTTAAAGTCCCGGAAGACATTTCGATAGTCGGATTTGACGATATAGCTTTTTCATCTATGCATCGGATTAAACTTACCACAATTTCCCAGCCGAAATTTGAGATGGGAAGGCTATCCGCCGAGTTGCTTATAAACTTGATAAAACAAGAGAATGTAGGGCAAAAAATTAATATTATTCAACCAAGCCTTATAATAAGGGATACTTGCAGGGCGATTAAGGATTAAATTTTTTATTTCTCTCTGTAAAAACCTGTTGACAAAACCGTAAACGTTTGTTATACTTAAACTAGCTTAAAAATTTGACTAGTTATTCAACAAACTTTTTATTATTTAATTAATTGTAAACGTTTGAAATGGTTAATTGCCACTTTTAGAAGGTGTATTCATCATTTGAATATTGCAGCATAACCGGTAAAGTCAAGAAAGGAGAAGCAGCATTTCTTCTACATTTGTGGGTCTTTTTCGGATAATAATCATATTTGATACAGCAAATTTATATTTCAAGCAAGGAGGAATTATCAAATGTCAAAAACAATGAAAGGCGTCACGCTATTTGCGGATTGGGATCCAAAGCCGGATTTCAAGCTTGGCCCGAAGGATATCGAAGGGAAGCAGACGTATCTCGGAAGTAAAGTGTGGAGAAATCCTCGCATTGAAATTGTAGATCATCCTGTTCCCGAACCAGGGCCTGATGAAGTATTAATCGAAGTAAAGGCATGTGGCATTTGTGGAAGCGATGTTCATATGGCACAGCCTGATGAAGAGGGATACATACTGTATCCTGGCTTGACGGGTTTTCCATGCATCCTTGGTCATGAATTTTCAGGTATTGTAGTGAAGGCAGGAGAACGTGCATTCGATAAAAGGACCAATAAGCCTTTCAAAGGTGGAGAAATCGTCTGTGCAGAAGAAATGATGTGGTGTGGTGAATGTAAGCCGTGCGCTGATGGTTATCCCAATCACTGTGAACGGCTTAATGAGGTAGGGTTTAACATAAACGGTGCATTTGCAAAATATATAGTTATGCCCGCTAAACTCGTATGGAACCTTGAATCACTTAAAAAGAGGTACACCGGCGATGATATATTTCTTGCTGGTAGTTTAGTAGAGCCTACTAGCGTTGCTTATAATGCTGTGATCGAAAGAGGTGGTGGAATAAGGCCGGGGGATAATGTTGTAGTGTGTGGCGGAGGCCCTGTTGGAATTGCGGCTTGCGCCATATTGAAGAGAAGCGGTGCTGCGAGAGTTATACTTTCAGAGCCTCAGCCTGAAAGGGCTGAACTAGGGAAGAAAATGGGGGCAGATTATGTAATCAATCCGTTAAAAGAAGATTTCGTGCAAAGAGTCCTTGAGCTCACAGATGGCATGGGTGCAAATCTATATCTTGAAGCAACTGGACTGCCTACAGTGGTTTATCCTCAAATAGAGCAAGTGATTTGGGAGGGTAGAACCATTAATAGCACAGTGGTGGTGGTTGCTCGTGCCGATGCCAAGATGCCGGTTACTGGTGAGGTATTGCAGGTGCGGAGAGCCAGGATTATCGGAGCCCAAGGCCATTCGGGCCATGGTACTTTCTATAGAGTAATTGAGTGCATGGCAGATGGTATGGATATGACGCCTATGATTACAAAGAAGATAACTTTGGATGAGGTACCAGAAAATATTATCAGCTTGAGAACCGACAGGAAGGAATGCAAGATAACCTGTGTTATGTAGAAATTGATTGTTATCAAAACTTTAACAATAAAGATAGCGTCACTAGAAAATTGAACACAGTTTTTATCATAACATGGAGAGGAGAGTTTATAATGAGTGAAAAGTGGCTCCTTACAGAGCATCCTGCTATAATCTTTGAGGATAACGCCGTAGGACGGCTAAAGAAGCAGATATGGGATGCCAGCGAAGAAGAGATAGACAGAATACTGGCAGAATATGAAATACCCTCTGAATCTGAGCTTGGTAAACCGGGATGCTATATACAGACCACTCCCAGGTATAAAGTAATAGAAAAGAGGAAGAAGAATGATATCGTATTTGTACCAGTAGGCTGCACTGAGAACCATGGACTGCATGCCAACAGTGGTTTGGACACATTCATGGTGACTCAAATACTTGAGGGCGTAAGGAGATATACAGCAAAGCAGGGACGAGAGGTAAGCCTTGCTCTTCCGCCTCTGAATTATGGAGGCCATCCTTATCATCATGTTGGAATGCCAGGGACAATCATAATGCCGGAAGAGGTTGTAAAAGAGACACTGATATACACAATGCTTGGACTATGGAATGACGGTTTTAGAAAAATTATAATAGTTAACAACCATGGCCATTTATGGATGCTTGAATCGGCTGTACAGGAATTTATGAAGAGGTATCATTTGCCAGGAATATTCCAGGTGTTAGACTGGCACAGGGCGGTACGTGAATTCTTCTATCCGGCAGGTAGGCCGGATAGCATGGAAACGCATTTCGTGCATGCCGATGAGGCGGAAACCTCGGTAGCGCTTTTGCTCTTCAAAGATATGATTGATATGAGCGTTGTAGAGGATGCTGAAGGGGAGTCGTTCTTGCCTGATGGGCATTTTGATAAAGCGGTGGATCCTTTCAGGCGGCCTCATAGGTGGTCCGAGGGAGAAGGCCACGCTGCTATAGAACGTGCAGCAACACCTCAAGGGGTTGTGGGTAAGCCTTCTCTTGCCGATCCCAGGAAGGCCAAGAGGCCTATTGCAGCGATACTGAAGTACCTTACTCTTCTACACGATCAGATTTTAGAAGCATTTCCTCCTGGAACTGTGCCGCCTGTAGAAAAGACCACGTTGCGGACTGCGAAGGAGATGGAGCCTTTCTTGAAGGAACCTCTTAGTGAGGGCTGGAAGTCGGTATATGAGTTACCGCCAATAGGGGTATTCACTAAGCTGTAATTAGGCGAAATTATGCCGGGAAATATTGTCGAGCGCTCTTAAGGGGCCGGTAATATTTCCCGGTTAAAATAAAATGTGTTTTGTATAAGTTTTATAGGCTTTCCATGAAAAAGGGGTTGGGCAAATGGAAAATCGTTCGATAAAGTACAGTGCCACGATTGCTATAGATGCGCCTAAGACATCGCCTGTGCTGTTTAGGGGTGACTTGTGCGAAAATATCATTAAGAGCAAAGAATATGGCTTTGATGCGGTGGAACTTCATATAAGAAATCCGAAAGAAATAGATGCAAAAGAAGTTAATGAATGTTGCTTGAAAAATGCCATTGTTGTTTCGACTATAGGGACGGGTATGTCTTATACTGTTGATGGGCTTTCAATTACTGATTTGGATGCCCAAAAAAGAAATATGGCTTTAAAACGATTAAAGGGATATATTGATCTAGCTGAAGAATTAAACTGCGGTATCATAATAGGCTCTATGAGGGGCAAGGTAAATCCTGAGTATTGTGATGAACATATGGCCGTTTATACAGACTGTCTTTTGGAATTGAGCCATTATGCGCAACGTAAAGATGTCCCGGTATATATAGAGGCAATAAACAGGTATGAGGTTAATTTTCATAATACAATAGAGGAAATGGTGAACTATATTGAAAGTTTAGGTGATTTGGGCTTTAAGATTCTTGTTGACACATTTCATATGAACATCGAGGAACCTAATATGGAGAACAGTATAAGGAAATACAGTAGATATATAGGGCATGTTCACTTTGCTGATAGCAATCGTAGATATCCAGGGGCGGGGCATGTTGATTTTGCGGCTGTTATAAATGCATTAAAAGAAGTAGGATATAATGGATATGTTGCCTTTGAATATCTTCCATATCCCGATCCCGATATTGCAGCTAAGAAAGGAATTGAGTACATGTTTGCACTCGAGGAAGATAAAGTATAGCTATTTCTTAACTTTAAAGTGCCAGTTGTGTGGGAAAGCCAAATATACGTATTACAAAATATGCAAAATTGTTAATTTATACATTATTAAATAGGTAGGTGGGGTGACTCATTTGAAACTCAAATTAGGTATCATAGGAGCTGGGCGCATTGGCAGGCTTCATGCTGAAAATATAGCAACCAACATAAGAGGAGCGGAAGTAAAGTCCATTGCTGATGTTTACATGGATGATAGTCTAGAGAAATGGGCTTATAGTATAGGAATAAATCATGTTTACAAAGACCACAGGAAAATCATTGAGGACCCGGATATAGATGCCGTTCTTATTTGTTCGCCTACCGATACCCATTCGAAGTTTATAATAGAAGCGGCACAAGCAGGAAAACACATATTTTGTGAGAAACCTATAGATTTTGATGTCAAAAGAATAGAAGAAGCGCTGAATACTGTGGAGAAGGCTAAGGTAAAGCTACAGATAGGCTTTAATAGGAGGTTTGACCACAATTTTCGGAGGATTAGAGAGCATATTGAAAGTGGGAAAATAGGCGATATTCATATATTGAGGATTACTTCCAGGGATCCTGCTCCCCCACCAATAGAATACGTAAAAGTATCGGGTGGTATATTCCTTGACATGACAATTCACGATTTTGACATGGCGCGCTATTTAACAGGCAGCGAGGTTGTTGAAGTGTATGCGATAGGTGAAGCTCTGATAGATCCTTCAATAAAACAATACGATGATGTTGATACGGCAATTGTTACTTTAAAATTTGAGAATGGTGCTATTGGGACAATTGATAACAGCAGAAAAGCTGTGTATGGATATGATCAAAGGGTTGAGGTTTTTGGTTCTAAAGGATGCTTGATAGCAGGCAATGATAAACCCAATACAGTGGAAATATATAATGAGAATTGGGTATACAGCGAGAAACCAAAATATTTCTTCCTTGAAAGGTATAAGGAGTCTTATATAGATGAGATAAGGTCTTTTATAAGCGTAATACTTGAGGATAGAGAACCAGAAGTAACGGGGCTTGATGGCTTGAAGCCTGTTTTGATAGGCCTTGCGGCAAAGAGGTCACTTGAAACAGGAATGCCGGTGAAGGTGGAGAGGGTGTGAGATTGTTAAGTTTACCGGTTGACGAGTGGATAAAATAATGTTATCATAGTATTGTAAATGTTTACGGAAGTAAAAGTTGGTACAGATGAGGTTATAGCTCAATATGTAAATATTTGTGTTTTGATATATGTTTGGAGATTCACTTTATATACATAAACGTTTACAACAGTGAAAGGTTAATAATTTTTTAAAATTATCGGGATCTCAATAAAAGAAAGTATATTAATTTGGAGTAAGACAAGCTAGTATAGGAAAATTAAAACTGATAATTTTTAGGAAGATGCATTATTATAAAAATTTTAATATAAAAAAGAAAAATAAAAAGGGAGGGGTATAAGTATGTCTATTACAAAAAAGATACTGGTAGGAATTCTTGTTTTAATGCTAATTATCAGTGCTTTTACCGGATGTACAAAGAAAGAAACATCTCAAGAGAGTAGTGCTAATCAAGGAAATGCTAAAGAGACTCCTGCAACAAGTGAGCCTTCCAATTCTGCAGATCAGCAAAAAAAGGATAATAAAACAGGTGGAGTTGTAAAAATATTGACAAGTGTAACTGGCGGTAAAGATGAAGAAGAAATGAAGTTGTTTGCAAAGGAATTGGGAGAAGCTACGGGATTAACTGTAATAATGGAGAGACCACCATCTGATTATAACAATACACTTATGAGAAAGCTTAATAGTGGGGAAAAGTTAGATCTTATCTATTTAAACATGCCTCAATATTTGGAACTTGTCAATCAGGGTGCTTTGTTAGATCTTACAGATTATATAAAATCTTCTAAGATTTATTCTGATCCTTCCAAGATTGATCCACGCGAACTAAAAGACATTGAAGTAAAGGGAAGGATTTATGCAGGGTTTAACAAAAAAGAGGTTCATAGGGTTGTTGCCCTAAACAGGGTACATTTAGAAAAAGCGGGAATAGATTACAAAAGTATTGAGCCTTCGTTGAATGGTTATTATAATGTATTTAAGAAACTAAAAGAGACTATAAAGACAGCTAATTATTATCCATATAATGTGGTTATGAGTCAAGTATTTGATTTACAACCATGGTTTGCTTCAGTTGGACTTAAAACGGGTGTTGTAATTGACGAAAAAGATGGCAAGAAATATGTACCGATTTCTACTGATGATGCTATACCAGTATGGGAATGGATTGCAAAGCTTTATAAGGAAGGGCTTATTGATCCAGCAGCTTCTGTAGATCAAACGAAGGATATGAGAAATAAAATGAGTGCAGCATCTCAACTTACAAGCGTAACAGTTGATTGGGCTGCCTGGGTTGGATTGCATAATGCTAATGCTTTAGCTGCAGGAATAGGAAAAGATCAATATGAGATAGTTTCTTTACCAGGTACAAAGACACCAAATGGTAGTTATATGTTGACGAAAGGAGCAGCTAGTTTGTGGGCTATTCCAAAGAATGCTGAGAATCCTGAAGGTGCATGGAAAATTATAGAGTTCTTTGCAACACAGGAGGGGGGAGTGCTTCTGTCAGTTGGTATTAAGGGACATGACTATACGATTGACGATAAAGGCAATTATGTTTTGACTGACATAGGTAAGCAACATGGATGTGACCATGGTGCACCTGTCCCTATCTTGGAAACTTTTAAACATCCCATCGGCTATAATCCGGGGGTTGAAGAGGCTCTGTCCTATGGTAAATATGCTTCAATTGAGTTACCGATTCCCAATGAGGGAGATTACAAAGAAATAGTGGGCAAATGGGCAGTCCAAATTATGGAAGGAAAAGTTTCTGTAGCAGACGGATTGAAGAATATGAGAAATGAGTTGCTAAGTAGGAAAGTTACTGATAAATAATGAGGTAACCTGTTTGCAAATATAAAATATATAAGGGTTTATAAAAGCTAGGAACTTTTCGTGGCTGAAAAGTTCCTAGCTTTTAAATACCATAAGTCAATTAAATGTGAGGAGCGAGTAGAAAATGCTGATAGATAGGAAAACTTTAATAAAAATAAGGAAATATAAATCTATCTATTTAATGTTTGTCCCTATAGCAATATATTTTATTGTATTTTCCTATTATCCCTTAATTCTTGGAATTATTAGTAGTTTTAGAGAGTCAATACTTATAGGTACTCCCAAATTCGTAGGTGTTGAAAACTACAAGAATGTTCTTTCAAATCCTCTTTATAGTGAAGCTTTTATGAATACTATAATAGTTAATTTTTTTACATTTATAGTACAATTTATTTTCAGCTTATTTATAGCTTTATCGCTTAATGAAGTTAAAAATAAGATGATACGATCTAGTATTCAGACTGTAACATATATACCGAATCTTTTATCTTGGGCGATAGTTGGAGGTATGTGGATTCGTATTTTATCACCTACAGGCATGTTGAATAATATATTAAAACTCATTTACGGGAATGATTTTAATCCTATAGTTTTTATGGCTGAACCTAGATTTGCTAGAACAATAATGGTGCTTACAGGTGCATGGAAAGGAGCAGGATACTTTGCTGTTTTGTTATTGACAGCAATTGTAAGCATTGATCAATCAATTTATGAATCAGCTAGTATAGATGGTGCAAGTAGGTTTAAACAGATTCTATATATAACTGTTCCAAATATTGTGCCTACGATGAAAATAATAACTGTGTTAGGTTCAATGAATTTTTTACGCAACTTTGATCAGATTTTTATTATGGGAAATGCAAATATATTTAGTAAAGTAAGAAATCTCCTATGCTTGATATACACAGATGGTGTCGTTAATTTTAAAATAGGAATTGCTACGGCGGCTGCAACAATGGTACTTATTACAACTTTTATAATATCTACTATTGTGCGTAGATTGACTAAATATGATGAAACGTTTAATTGAAAAAGGTGGTGAGATGAGTTGGTGCTAAGAAGGAAGCGCAATCAGTTAGCAAATGAACTTACTTTTTCGCAAAAGGTTATAAATTCTATATTTTTGGCTCTTGTATTTATTATAATGTTTTTACCTATGTGGAATGTTATCGTTGTATCTACATCTACTGCATTAGGAGCTAGTCGAGCAGGTGTCATATTGTGGTGGAGTAAATTTAGTTTAGAAGGATATGGATACGTATTTAAAATTTTAAAATTAGGGAGAGCTTTTTTCAATTCTATGTATGTCTCTTTATTATCTACAGTGCTACAGGTTATATTATCGGCTTTAGGTGGTTATATACTGGTACAAAAGGAACTCCCGTTTCAAAGAACGATGACATCTTTTATTCTTCTTACTATGATGATACCAGGAGACCTTACTTTGATCTCTATATATCAAGTTAACAAACAATTAGGGTTACTTAATTCATATACAGGTTTAATTGTAAACGGTCTTATTTCTGCTTTTTGTATATTGCTTATGAGAAATTATTTTTTAACAGTTCCTGTATCTTTGGCAGAATCAGCTAGATTAGATGGTGCTAGTGAGTTTAGAATTTATTGGAATATATTTTTGCCTTTATCTATTCCTGGTTTAGCTACTGTTTCTTTTCTAGAGTTTGTTGGAAAGTGGAATTCTATTATGATACCGGCAACTTTAATAACAGAGCAGAGACTTTATACTTTACCGTTAATGCTAAAAAGTATTATTGTTGATTCTTCGTCTATTTCTGGAATGCCCCCTGCGCCAGATAATGCTGTTATGGCTGCTATTGTTATATCTTCTATTCCTCTTATATTTGTTTATATCTTTGCCCAAAGATTTTTACTGGAAGGAATTACACTGGGAGCAACCAAAGAATAATTGTGGGAGGAATTTTAAGGAGGAAAATTATAATGGAGACTACGAAAAAAATTAAAGTGTTCATTAATAAGGAAAAAGAAGGACAGTATTTTGAGGTACCATTTGAAGTTCCAGATAATGTGTCAAGGATAGACATAAAGTATTCCTATCCGAGATACTTGACAGTAAAAAACGGAATATTGGAAGAAATATACGAAAAAAATATAATTGACCTTGGTTTAGTAAATGCTGATGGAGAATTTATCGGTGCTTCCGGTTCAAATAGAAATCATATTTGGATAAGTGAGTATAGTTCTAGTTTAGGATACGCTAAAACCAAAATAAAAAAGGGAAAATGGGCGATTATAGTTGGGGCTTATAAGATTATGGATGGTGGTGTCTCGGTCGAATATGAAATTAATTTTACATATAAAGAGAGAATTTTATTAAAAGGTGATTTACATGTACACACTTTGAGTTCGGATGGGAACTTAAGTGTGGAAGAAGTAATTTTTTTTGCTAAAAAAGCAGGTTTAGATTATATTTTTATTACTGATCATAATAACTATTTTCATAACAACGCTTTAACAAGTGATGAAGATATTACTGTTATGCCTGGTGTAGAATGGACTCATTTTAAAGGACATGTTAATATGTTGGGAATAGAAAAAGCCTTTGATGGTGTTTACTACACCAATACTCTTGAAGAGACTCAAGAAAAGTTGAAGATAGCACGTGAGAAAGGAGCTATTGTTTCAATTAATCATCCTTTTTGCCCTGATTGTGGTTTTAGATGGGGATTAGATAATGTAGAATATGACTGTATTGAAATTTGGAATGGTCCTATGAAATGTTCGGATATGGAATGTATTAGATGGTGGCATGGTGAGTTGTGTAAAGGAAGGAAGATACCGATTGTTGGAGGCAGTGATTTTCACAAGTATGAAATAGGTAGGGGTATAGGTTTACCTACAACGTGTTTGTATTCTATGTCAAGGTCTCCATCTGATATATATAACGCTATTCGTCAAGGGATGGGTTTTGTCACTTATATGCCTAGTGGACCTACCGTTTATATTGAATGTAATGGAAGTATCCTTGGACAAACGGTTAAATATAGGCCGGGCTTAAAAGTAAATTTTGTGTTTTCAAAATTGTATAAAGACGATGTAATAAAGATAATTACAAACAAAAGCAGTGAAGAAATAAGATGTGATACTAATGTTAAGGAAATGGTAATTGAAAAAGAGCTAGAAAATGTTATGTTTTATCGAGTGGAAATACATAGGCGTTATATAAGTGATTTTCCATCATTACCTGTGTTAGTATCGAATCCTTTGTATGTATATGTAGATGATAAGAATTGTAGATGATGAATATTAAGTGTAAAGACTTCTTATGGAGTTGTTATGTTTTGCCGTACCCAGTGGGGGTGAGGGATTTGAATGGGGTCGATACTTTCTTGTTTGACCTTGATGGGACATTACTTCCCATGGAGACAGATGAGTTTACACGGCTTTTCTTTAAGGAAATATCAAAAGTATTCAGTGATTTGATAGAACCCAAACGTCTGATTAAGTATGTGTGGGTAGCTACGAAGGATATGCTCAACAACGATGGGCAACGGACCAATCAAGAGGTGTTTATGGACAGCTTTGCTAAGCTGGTGGGCAAGGACAAGATTCTCATATATAAAGAGCGATTTGATGCTTTTTGTGATGATATATTTTTGAATATCAGACAGTGTGCGAAGAATGTACCTTGCATGAGGGAAAGTGTGTGTATATTGAAAGAAAAAGGGTATGATATAGTCATAGCCACAAATCCACTTTTTCCCCGAAAGGCTATTGTCCATAGAATCCAATGGGCAGGATTTAAGCCGGAGGATTTTATATATATATCGTGTTATGAGAATAACCGATTTTGCAAGCCCAATATAGCCTTTTATCAGGAAATTTTAAAGGATATTGGCAAACGCCCTGAGCAGTGCATCATGGTGGGGAATGATGTGCAGGAAGACCTTGTGGTCGCCTCCCTTGGTATGAAGACCTATTTGATTACCAACTATCTAATACACAGGAGCGATGAGCCCATTGAGTGCACCTATAAAGGGTCGTATGAGGATTTTTATGAATTTGTAAAGCAACTTCCAACTATTTTGTAAAGATTAATATACTTTGCTTAAAAAAGAAGGGGATATTTATCTCTATTTTTTTCTACAACAAGCTCAAACTCAAGATTAAGTTTTATGTTTCATAACCATGGGGGTGGAAGGTAAATTTTCAATTCAGTAGTTTCTCGTCAATACTGGGTTGAAAGGCAAGGTCGAATTCATTCAGAGTCTTTCTATACGGAAGCTGAGCAAGCTTTGTCCTTACCTCCATATTATGCCTTTGTCTTTCAACAACTTCTGTTTCAAGAAGGTCGTTTAAAAAGTCAAACATACATATTGATTTCTCGCTGGGCCTGCTCAAGGAGGGCATTAAGATAAATTGCAGCATTTGAAAGCCTTAACTCTTCAAGATGTGCTCGTGTCTTCTTAAGTTCTATCATATCCTATCTACCTCCAAAAGACTCTGATAAACCCCCAGAGAACGCTTCTCCATTTCTAGAGAAGATACCTTAATCGCTATCGGCTTTGGATATATCATGCCCTTCGCTTTTTTAAGCCCTTTGTATTGATCCTTGAGAAAAACGACACTCTTTGAACGATATCGCTTTTGGTGAGTTGCATTTATTTCCCTCTGATTCTTGACAGAATTAATCAGAAGGATAATTTGCCAGGGGGTGGGTCAATTCTTTTTCGTTGCTCCTGGGTCAATTATACGCTGGCGGTGACATCTAAAGATTCTGGTAGTCTGGTGCTCCGTTTATATGTCTTATCTTGACAAAGTTTTGAATATAGGATAATATAGTTACGTGATTATTGTATTTGTTGTAAAATGTTAAAATCTTGTACGTAACTTCTGATATAAGTTTTTTATATAATTAATGAAGTTAGGCTTTTCCTCTAACATAAAATGAATTTTATACTTTCATTAAGGAATGAGTTGTGAATCTATTATGAGGACTTTTCTCATTGGCTTAAAGATTAACCAAAAGTTGATTATAATGTTCCTTTCTATATCTTTAATTCTTATTATCACAGGTTTTGTGGCACTGCAAGTGTCTTTTAGTATATATGAGGAACAGTTATACCGGCAGGCAGCTGAGTTTTTGATTTTATTGTCAGAAATGGTAGATATTAGACTAAATAAGATAGAACAAATCTCTTTTGATATTTTGTCTAGTAAAGAGGTACAAGAATACTTAGCTATTGTTCGACGCGATGGCAACTCATATAATCAATATGAGGTATTAAATAATTTCGATAAAAAGATGCTTACATGGTTTTTCAATGAAAATTATATTTCTTCTGTTAATGTTGTAGATATTAAGAATAATCAGTATTCATGGGGAAGAAATACCGTTAGAATAGATCCCAAAAGGTTAGAATTTATTTGGAAACAAGCTATCCGAAGAAAAGGTGGAATGGTATGGATAGGGCCTTCTGATTTTGATCATTTTGTTGTTGCTGCACGTATGGTAAGGTCTATTCCCAATCTGGAATTAGAAAATCTTGGATTAATTGTTATTAGAATTGATCCGGAAAAGTTATTTAATAATTTTTCAAATCGAAAATTGACAAGTGAGGATGAGTTGAATTTTGTTATATTATCAACGGATGGAGTAGTTATATATCAAAAAGATAATCATCAATTTTTGTTTAATGAACTAATATACAGAATGAATAAAAAAATGGGATATTTTATCGATAACATCCAAGGAGAAAAGTATTTAATTACATATGTTACTTCTCAGTGGACCAACTGGAAATTTGTTAATCTTTTGCCTTATACAAGCATTTTTAAAAATATTATAGCAGTCCATACAATTTTAGTTTTGGTTTATGTTGGCGTTTTTGTATTGGTTGTGTATTTAAGCTTTTTGTTTTCCAGAGGTATTACTAAGCCTTTTAAAAGGCTTACAAATAAAATGAAAATGGTGGAAAAGGGAGAATTTGAAAAGATTGCTCAAATGGGTGTGAGCATAAAAAAACAAGGGGACGAAATAGCTGAATTGGAATATAATTTCCATTTAATGGTGGATAAAATTAATACTTTGATAAAAGAGAATTATTTAAAGCAGATTGCAATTAAAGAGTCTCAATTCAAAGCTTTACAAGCCCAGATTAATCCCCATTTTTTATACAATACATTGGATTCAATTAATTGGATGGCAAGATTTAATAAACAATATCAGATAGCTTCTATGGTCAAAGCTTTAGGAAGTTTGTTGAGAAATTCCATTAGCAATAAAAGTGAGATAATTTCATTAAAGGAAGAAATGAAAATTTTAGAAGACTATATTATTATCCAAAAATATAGATATGGAGAAAGATTAAAGTTTTCAATGGATATTCCACAGGATTATTGGGAGTGTATGATTCCCAAGCTCTCTCTCCAGCCTATAGTGGAAAACTCTATTCAATATGGTTTGGAAAAGATTGTGGGTGTTTGCGAAATAAAGGTATGGATTGAACCTTTGGAAAAAGAGTTAAAGATTTGGATCGAAGATAATGGTCCAGGAATGGACAAGGATTTTGTTGAAAAGCTAAACAGAGGAGAAATTGAGTCTAGAGGATCTGGGATTGGTATTAAAAACATAAACGAGAGGATTAAGATAATATTTGGATTGGAATACGGCGTAAATGTAAGTAGCGTGTTGGGAGAAGGAACTAAGGTATGTATTTTTATCCCCTGCAGAAGGAGTGATGACTTTGTATAAACTTTTATTGGTAGATGACGAGCAAATAATCAGGGAAGGTATCATACAATTGGTAAACTGGGATTATCTGGGTATTCAAGTGGATGATGCTGAAAATGGCATTGAGGCTTATGAGAAGATAAAAAACACAAATCCAGATATTGTAATTACGGATATTAAAATGCCAGGAATGGACGGATTGGAACTTATAGAAAGAGTTAAAAGGGAATTCCCAGATATCATTTTTATAATTTTATCAGGGTATGGCGAGTTTAACTTCGCAAGCAGAGCTATGCAGTATGGGGTTAAGTATTATCTTTTGAAGCCTTGTGATGAAGATGAAATCACCCAGGTTTTATGTAAGGTATTGGAAGAGTTAAAACAAAATAAGGAACAACAAGAATTTATAAAGAAGATGGAGGAAGATTTGCAAAAGATAATTCCTTACGTAAAAGAACAGTTTTCTCGAGATTGTGTGATGGGACAATTAAAGGATGAAAAAGATGTTGTTTATTTTAGAGAGTTATTAAAATTACCTTCAGAAAAGATACGTTTATTACTTTTTCGTTTGGATGATAATAATGAATTTGAAAAGCGATTTGCTTTAAAGAATTTGTTGGATTACTATGGAAAGGATTATTATTTACTTAGTACGATAATTGGTGAGAATGTGCTATTGTTACAAAAAGCAATTTCGCTGGGAGAGTTATTTTCTTATTTAAAAGAAATAAAGGAAAGTTTTTATAATTATTGTGGAATTAGTGTTACAGTGGCTATAAGTTCAGAGGGTTTTTTCGAGCAATTGCCGGATTTGTACAATGAAGTAATGGGATACCTTGAGCATCGATTTTATTTGGGTGAAGATTGTATTATTACTAGAGATGATGTAGGTAATAAAGGGCAGTCAATACAGCCAATTATAAATTTTGATTACCAATATCTGGGTTTATTGATTAGAAGTGGCAATATAGACGCTGTTTGTAAAGAGCTTAATACCTTTTTTACAAAGTTAAATAATAATAAATTCGAACCTGATATGGTCCGAGCACTATGTATAGAATTTTATATTTCAATTATCCGCCAAGCAAAACCTCAAAACCTTAATGAGTATATGAAACAAATTTCAATGCTTCAAAACATTGCTACTTTGGATAAGATGTTTAACTTTATCATGTCTGTAGCGAATGAAATCACAGAGGAGTATTATAAAGAAAATCAAGCAAAGAATAGTCAGATTATTAAAACAGTTTTAAGGGTTATAGAGGAAAACATAAGTTTTGAAGACCTCTCCCTTTCTTGGATAGCTGAAAAAATCGTTTATATGAATGTAGATTATTTAGGCAAACTATTTAAAAAGGAAGTAGGGAAAAATTTTTCCGCATACCTGATGGAGAAGAGGGTGGAAAAAGCTAAGCAATTATTATTAGAAGAAAGTTGTTGTAAAATTTCTGATATTGCGAAATGTGTTGGATATGGGAATAACCCTCAATACTTTGGACAGGTTTTCAAAAAAATTACAGGCTATACTCCATCAGAGTATAAGAAAATGTTAGGATATCAAAAATGAAATCTAAATCTGTTTTTTAAACAATGATGTCGGATAATTTTATTTAAATTTTTGTACCCATCCGATATAATCAATTGTGTAAAGGCTTCAATTAAAAATAAAAGGGGTGTGTATAATGAAGAAATGGTGGAGTTTATTGGTTGTTGTAATTTTAGTGATATCTATGGTATTGACAGCATGTGGAAGTCAACCGGCTAAAGACAATACTGGAAGTTCAACAACAAATGACCAGCAGAAGCAGGATGAGCAAAAACAGGGCGAATCAAAAGGAAATGCTGGGGGAGAAAAAGCTGAGCTGCGTATTTTTTGGTGGGGTTCGCAAGATAGACACGATAGGACAATAAAAGTTATTGAAATGTTTGAAGAAAAGAACCCCGATGTTACTATTCAATATGAATTTTCCGGATGGGATGGATATTGGGAAAAAGTAGCGGCTTTGGCGGCTGCAAACAACTTACCTGACGTTTTTCAACAGGATTATCAATATCTAGCACAGTATGCCAAAAAGGGACTTTTAGAGGCATTAGACCCCTATGTAGAACGGGGAATTTTAGATTTGTCGGATGTTGATGAGAGTAGTATAGTAGGTGGAAGGGTGAATGGTAAGCTTTACGGAATAAACTTGGGTTCTAATGCTCCTTGTATTGTCTACGATCCTGCTTTGTTCCAACAAGCAGGTGTTCCAGAACCGACACCTGATTGGACATGGGAAGATTATATGGATGCTGCTAAAAAAATACATGAAAAATTAGGTATTTATGCCGATAGGACTTTCCCTGGTGGTTATTTTCACGGGTTAAAACATTATGTTCGTCAACATGGACAGAAATTGTACTCCGATGACGGAACTAAGTTAGATTATAGTGATGATAAGCTTTTTGAGGAATTTTTTACTATGGAATTGGAATTAGTAAAGCAAGGTGCTTTGCCCATGCCGGATGAAAGATTAGAAGTTAAATCGGTAGAGGACGAATTCCTTGTCACCAAAAAAGCAGCCATGGCAGCGGCTCATAGTAACCAGATTGTCGCTATGACAAAGGCTGCTAATCGACCCCTTAAGTTGGCATTACTTCCTAAACATAAAGACCAGGTTAAGGAAGGAATGTATGTGAAACCTAGTCAATTTTTCTCGGTGGCATCTACAAGCAAAAACAAAGATAAAGCTGTACAGTTTGTGAATTATTTTACTAACGATATTGAAGCAAATAAGGTTTTGATGGCAGAACGAGGTGTTCCAATTTCTTCTAAAGTACGAGAAGCCTTAATCCCATTGTTGAGTGATGCACAGAAAGAAATGTTTAATTTCATGGAAGTAGTTATTGCGAACAGCAGTCCAATAGATCCGCCAGATCCTCCAGGGCATCCAGAAGTAGACAAGCTTTTGAAGAATTTAGAAGAACAAATGCTATATGGACAGCTTACTCCAGCAGAGGCAGCTATAAAATTTAGAGAAGAAGCTAATAAGATTTTAGCAAAGAGTGCTCAGTAATAATAAGAGTTAGTTAGATATGGTTTGTACTTTGTGCAAACCATATCTAACTAAACCTTTTAAACCTTAATTTTCTAAGTTATAGAAAGGGGCACTTTTAATGGTATTTGCAAAAGGGTTGAATAAACAAAGAAAAAGAAGAAATGATTATAACAATCTAGCCGGTTATGCTTTTATATCTCCATGGCTTATTGGTTTTATTTTGTTTACTGTTGTTCCAATAGGCGCCTCTTTTGTATTGTCATTTACACAATATGACCTTTTGTCTCCACCTAAATGGGTGGGGCTGGAGAATTACAAAACCATGTTTCTACATGATGAGCGTTATATAAGCGCATTAAAAGCAACTTTTTCTTATGTTTTTGTGGCTGTGCCTTTGCGATTAATTTTTGCGCTTTTTATAGCTGTGCTTCTTGTTAGGGATAGGAAAATGGTAAGCGTATATCGTGCAGCTTTTTATATTCCTTCTCTCATTGGAGGAAGTGTAGCCGTAGCGGTGATGTGGAGGCAGTTATTTGGAGTTAACGGTGCTTTAAATTCTGTTCTTATTGAATTAGGAATTATTGATAAAGGGATTGGTTGGATAGGAAATCCACACACTGCTATGTGGACTCTTATTTTATTAGCTGCATGGCAGTTTGGTTCACCTATGCTCATTTTTATTGCTGGACTGAAGCAGATTCCAACAAGTTATTATGAAGCTGCCTATATTGACGGAGCCAATACTTGGCAGAGGTTTACTAAAATTACTATGCCGTTGTTAACGCCTATTATATTTTTTAATTTTATCATGCAAACCATAAGTGGATTTATGGCATTTACTGAGAGCTATCTTATTACTCAGGGAGGGCCGTTTGACAAAACTTTATTTTACGCGTTATATTTGTTTGAAAAGGCTTTTAAGTTTTATGAAATGGGCTATGGATGTGCAATGGCATGGGTGCTTTTATTAATCATTGGAGTATTTACGGCACTTATCTTTAAATCATCAAACTATTGGGTATATTACGAATCAAAAGGGGAATGGTAATATGAAAAGCAAAAAAAAGAGTTACATTGATACTTTTTTGTATCATGTTTTTATATGGATATTTGGTTTTTTTATGCTATATCCGGTATTGTGGCTTATAAGTAGTTCTTTTAAGGGACACGCTGATATTTTTCAAAGAGCTCATCATTTAATTCCGACACATTGGGAATTTAGTAATTATATAGAAGGGTGGAAAGGATTCGGGGGAATTTCTTTTGCCGTTTTTTTTAAAAATTCCTTTATTGTAGCTACTTTAACGACCATAGGTCAGGTTGTATCATCGGCATTTGTGGCGTATGGGTTCTCGCGTATTCGGTTTAAGGGAAAGAAGATATTGTTTGGATGTATGATTACTACCATGCTGTTGCCTTCGCAAGTGTTGATCATTCCCCAGTATATTATGTTTAGCAAATTAGGATGGATAAATTCCTTTAAACCTCTGATTGTTCCTTCTTTCTTTGGATTACCTTTTTTCATATTTTTAATGATGCAATTTATACAGGGTATTCCTAAGGAATTGGATGAGTCGGCTACTATTGATGGATGTAACCATCTGGGAATTTTCCTAAGAATCATTGTACCATTGTTAGTTCCAGCATTGATGACTTCTGCAATCTTTGCATTTTACTGGAGATGGCAAGATTTCTTTGGACCTTTGTTGTATCTGCAGACCCCCGCAAAGTACACAGTCTCCTTGGCATTAAGGATGTTTTCAGATCCTGCAGCTGTTACTAACTGGGGAGCTATGTTTGCCATGTCAGCTTTATCCCTTGTACCAGTTATTGTATTGTTTATCGCATTTCAGAAGTATATTGTCGAGGGGATTAGTACAAGCGGACTAAAAGGATAGGTGGTTGCAAGAGAATTGTAAAACAATCCCCACTTTTTAAGTGGGGATTGTTTATTTTTTTCTAAAAAGGGATAAACAGTGATAGAATAATCCCCCAAAATGTGATAAAATAATCGAAAGCATATGTGTCTTATATGTAGAAAGGGTTGGATTCTACATGCAACAGGAAAACAGGCGGATTATACTTTTTACTGGTCACTTTGGTAGTGGTAAGACTGAATTGGCGATAAATTATAGTATAAAATTGGTCAGGCAGGGGCAGGCAGTGACCCTAGTGGACCTGGATATCGTGAATCCATTTTTTCGTTCAAGCGAGGTTAGGAATGTTTTAGAAAAAGAGGGGATAAAGCTTTTGTCGCCCAATTTTGTTGGGACTACCGTAGATATCCCGTCGCTACCCCCGGAAATTTATTCGGTGTTTCAAAGTAAAACCGGGATTGTGGTTTTTGATGTAGGTGGAGATGATATAGGGGCCACGGTACTGGGGCGATACTATCCTTATTTCATGCAGGAACCTTATCAAATGTTTTTTGTGATCAATGTGCGAAGGCCGCTGTCCAGCACTCCTGGGCAAATTATAGAGATGCTCAAGGCTATTGAAAGTCGTTCAAGGCTCAAAGTTACTGACCTCATTAACAACACCAATTTGATGTATGAAACAAATTTAAGTCATTTGCTGGAAGGACAGAAGATCGTGGAACAGGTTTCCCAAGAGCTTAACATCCCTATAGCCTATATTTCTGGCGTTGCGGAGGTTATTGAGCAGCTGCCGGAACAGTATAGAAAAAAGAGGTTCCCTATAGATGTCTATCTCCATCCCCCCTGGAGTGGTGAAGATGGAGTTTAATATGTGGATTCAATGGATTTGATGTTGTATGGTATTTATTATTTATAATATTAATTTGCTTGCAAGTTTTTAGTGTAAATCATAGTATCATAATTTTGCAATTGCCTATTTTGTTTAATTATGGTTGGCAAAATAGCGTTTTTTAATTTAAAATAGATTATATGACAGAAACTTGATAAATCAGTGAGGATTTCAATCTAGAAATTTTCTAGAGAAAGGAGTATATTTTATGGCAAGGGTTATTTTTGATGAGGAACGATGCAAAGGATGCGAACTGTGCACCACGGTTTGTCCCAAAGGGATTGTGGTGATGGCCCGTGATCGCATGAATTCAAAAGGATACCATCCAGCTACAGTGATAGAGATGGATAAATGCATAGGGTGTGCTTTTTGTGCGCGTATATGCCCTGATGTGGTTATAGAGGTTGAAAAGTAAGGTGGAATATGCAAGATTTTGGCGATAAAGTCAATACGACACATTAAAGCCAGAAAGTTGGTAAATGTAGCATATTAAGGGAGGACAAATTTTGAATAACAGAATCGTGAGCCTATGAGTATTTGATGCATTAAACTACGTTAAATTGAGACAGTTTTTCAGTTGACTGTCAAGGAGATTTGCAAGGCTAGCTAATGTGTAGCATGTAAGGCAATAAAAGCAAGGAAATGGGGGTTGTATATTTATGTCGAAAGTGTTGATGAAGGGCAATGAGGCCATTGCTGAAGCGGCCATTCAAGCCGGATGTAGATATTTTTTTGGGTATCCTATTACGCCCCAGAATGAAATCCCTGCGTATATGGCAAAGAGGTTGCCAGAGGTAGGCGGATGTTTCATTCAAGCTGAGAGCGAAGTGTCGGCCATAAACATGGTGTACGGTGCTGCGGGAGCGGGTGCTCGGGTAATGACATCTTCTTCTAGTCCTGGAATAAGCCTGAAACAGGAAGGATTATCATACATTGCGGGGGCTGAACTGCCTTGTGTTGTGGTAAACATGGTTCGTGGAGGTCCGGGGTTAGGAGGAATTCAGCCCGCACAGTCGGACTACTTCCAGGCAACAAAGGGGGGTGGCCATGGCGATTATCACCTGGTAGTGTTGGCGCCTTCTACTATACAGGAAGCGGTAGACCTGGTAATGGAGGGCTTTGATATAGCTGACCAGTACCGCAATCCGGTAATGATACTGGGAGACGGCATGCTGGGGCAGATGATGGAGCCGGTTGAATTCAGGCCCCTGAGCACCAAACGGCAGCTGCCACCAAAAACCTGGGCCACTACCGGGTATACGGGAGAGCGTCCAAGAAACATCATAAACTCGCTATTTATTGACCCGCAGGCTCTAGAAGAGCATGTAAGAAGAATCTATCAGAAGTACGAAGAGATCAAGAAAAACGAGGTAAAAGTTGAGTGCTATAACTGTGAGAATGCCGAGATAATCGTGGCAGCATATGGCACCACTGCGCGCATTGTAAAGAGCGTCATTCAAAAGGCAAAACATGAGGGTATAAACGTTGGGCTTATACGTCCCATCACCTTATGGCCTTTCCCTACCAGTACCTTTGAAGAATGGACTCAGCGTGAACACGTCAAGGCCTTTATGGCGGTAGAGATGAGCATGGGCCAGATGGTGGAAGATGTGCGCTTAAGCGTCAACGGCAGAAAACCTGTGTTTTTCTACGGCAGAACAGGCGGAATGGTACCTGAGCCCAATGCGATACTGTCCGAGGTCAAGAAGGTCATAGGGGGTGTTTCGAGATGACCAAGGTTTTTACCAGGCCAAAATCTTTGACCGATAAGCCCTTTCACTACTGTCCTGGCTGTACCCACGGCATAGTCCACAGGTTGGTGGCCGAAGCGATAGATGAACTGGGAATTCGTGAGAAGACGATAGGCGTTGCGCCGGTGGGATGCGCCGTATTTGCTTATGAGTACTTCAATTGCGATATGCAGGAGGCTGCGCACGGTAGGGCACCTGCCGTTGCAACTGGTATAAAGCGCGTATTGCCAGATAGGGTTGTGTTTACCTACCAGGGGGATGGAGACCTAGCGGCTATAGGTACGGCGGAGATAGTGCACGCTGCTATACGGGGTGAAAACATCACCGTTATATTCATAAACAATGCCATATACGGCATGACGGGGGGACAGATGGCCCCCACCACCCTTATTGGGCAAGTGACTGCCACTACCCCTTACGGCCGTGACCCAGGTAAAGCAGGTTATCCCATAAGAATGAGCGAAATGCTGGCAACCCTTGAGGGTTCGGCGTACATCGAAAGGGTTTCGGTACACGATATAAAACATATAAATCAGGCCAAGAGAGCGATTAAAAAAGCGTTTGAAACCCAGCTGGCTGGCAAAGGTTTTTCAATGGTAGAGGTTCTTTCCACCTGCCCGACCAACTGGGGTATGACGCCGGTGGAAGCGCTGAAATGGTTGGAGCAAAATATGATACCTTATTATCCTTTGGGCGTTAAAAAGGAGGGAAAGTGATATGACCCACCAGATTATCATTGCGGGATTTGGCGGGCAGGGGATTATGCTGATGGGACAGCTTTTGGCCTATGCCGGCATGCTGGAAGGCAAGAATGTGTCATGGCTTCCTTCATACGGCCCCGAGATGCGTGGCGGCACGGCAAACTGCAACGTCATCATATCTGATGAGCCGGTGGCATCTCCCATTGTAACCGAGGCAACGGCAGTTATGGTTATGAATAGGCCGTCGCTGGACAGGTTTGAGGGTGCTGTTATGAAAGGAGGACTGCTGCTGGTCAACAGTTCGATTATAGATAAAAAAGCGACCAGGGACGATATTGAGGTTTGCTATATACCCGCAAATGAGATTGCGGACCAGCTGGGCAACAGCCGTGTGGCCAACATGGTGATGCTGGGAGGCTTTTTAGCAAAGACAGGAGCTGTATCGCCCGAGTCTGTGATAGAGTCTTTGAGAAAGGCGCTGGGGCCTTCAAAAGAGCACCTAATTCCATTGAATGAGGAGGCTTTAAAGAGTGGGGCTGAATGCGTTAAGGAATGTGTAAAGGGATAAAATCCTTTTATAAAGGCAATTTGCTTAAGAACAAGCAGTATCACAAAGGCAATAGGCCGCGGTTTTGTATGCCGCGGCTTTTATGTTTAAATGATCTGATGTATGCTGCCTCTAGTTTGCAGTATCCTCTGGAGTATAGTATAATAGAGACAATAATGGCAGACTATGTGTATCGAGTCCTATTTTGAGCTTTGCTTTGCAAAATCAATAATTCAAGGAATTTTAAGGAGCGAATATGAACAGAAAGAGGTATGTGATTCTTCTTTATATCGTAATAAATATTATGGTCATTACGGTTATAGGAATTCTGGATCCCAATCTTAAGGACTTAGGTCGAGCCTTGAGCATGCTTGAGCCACGCTGGATTGCTGGAGCGGCAGCATGCATGCTGATATTCTGGATTATGGATGCGTTGATACTAAAGTATTCATTGGCAGTTATTTTTGAGCCCAAGCGTTTTAAAGACTGTATGGAGGTTGCGTTGATAGGGCAATACTATAACTGCGTTACACCTTTTGCCAGCGGTGGGCAACCGGCGCAGGTATATTACATGTCCCGAGTTGGTATCCCTGCTGGTTATTCTACATCGGCGCTAATAATTAAGTACTTGGTTTACCAGGTGGTTTTGTCGATATTATGTGTTGTAGCCTTTATATTTAAAGCTGCGCTGGTATTTTCATACCCATTTGTAGTAATCGTGATATCCTTGATTGGTTTTGTGATCAATGCTGGTGCGGTGTTTCTGATATATTTTTTGTCACTTAACCGCGGGTTTATAAGAAAAATGGTATTATCTGTATTAAATTTTTTCCATAGCGTGCGTGTGGTAAAAGATCTGGAGAAGTGGGAAGCGCGAATGGAAGCTGCGGTGGAGGATTTTCATAGAAGCCTATGCATGTTCCGTGGGAATTACAAAGGTATGGCTGTGATGGCTGTTATGACGGCGGTACAGCTTATCTTTTATTTCAGCGTTACGTTTTTTATCTATAGAGCGTTTGGTTTGAAGGATAGTGCATGGGTTGCCATGATATCTGTGCAGTCCTTTTTATATCTTGCGGTATCCTATTTCCCTGCTCCGGGTGCCACAGGGGCCTCCGAAGGTGGTTTTTATCTGTTTTTTCAACGTTTTTTCCCTCCACACTTGATATTTGTTGCCATGCTGTTGTGGCGGTTCATGACCTATTATTTAAATATCATAGTGGGCGGACTGGTGATTATGGTTAAGGGTATTAAGGACTTCTCGCGGCTTTAACTGATTGTTGATGAATTTAATTCTTGAGAATTTTTAAAGCGGGTTTTGAAAACAAGAAGGGAATTTTTAACTCAATAAGTGGTTCGTATAGAAAGGAAGTGGAGGCAACAGACATGAAGGTGCTTTTGGTTGCAATCAACTCGAAATTTATTCACAGCAATTTGGCTTTGAGATATATAAAGGCGTACTGTGGGAAAGAGCACTCGATAGATCTTATTGAATTTTCCATAAATGATCATATAGAAAGGATAATTAGAGAGATTTACTTTGCAAGGCCTGATGTGGTGGCCTTTTCGTGTTATATCTGGAATATAAGAGAGGTGTTGATGATAGCTGATACGATAAAGAGGGTGATGGACCGCTGTGTGATTGTTCTTGGCGGTCCAGAAGTGTCCTTTGATGCTGGGGATATCATGAGGGATAACCTTGCCATTGACTACATCGTTGTAGGAGAGGGTGAGGAGACCTTCCATGAGTTGCTACATATTCTTGAAGATAAAGGAAATCCAGCAGTGGTAAAAGGACTGGTTTATCGCAATGGCAGAGAAATCGTAATTAATTCGTCCAGACCTTTGATACGGGATTTGGATGTAATTCCTTTTCCGTACCAGGACGGTTTTGCAGGGCTTGAAAACAAAATCATATATTACGAGACTTCAAGGGGCTGTCCCTTCAATTGTCAGTACTGTCTTTCTTCGACCATTTCAGGTGTGAGGTATTTCTCGCTCGAACGGGTAGAGAGGGAGCTGGCATTGTTTGTAAAAGCAGGTATACCGCAGGTCAAGCTGGTCGACCGGACATTTAACTGTCATCCGGCAAGAGCTAAGCGCATATTCAGGACCCTCATTTCGCTGGGAGGGCAGACCACTTTCCATTTTGAGATGGCGGGGGATTTAATAGACGATGAGATGATGGATATATTGAGACAGGCACCTCCCGGGCTTTTTGAATTTGAAATAGGAGTACAGTCCACAAATCCCAATACAATACATGAAATTCAAAGGAAGATGGATTTTAATGCTTTGGCCAGGAGAGTTGCCCAGCTGCGTGATGGGGAGAACATACATCTCCATTTGGATTTGATAGCCGGCTTGCCCCAGGAGGATTATGCTTCATTTAAACGTTCGTTTAATGACGTGTATTTTTTGCGGCCCAATAGGATTCAGTTGGGTTTTTTGAAGTTACTCAAGGGGTCGGGGCTCAGGTCGAGAGCTAAAGAATACGGCTATGAATATACCCAGTACCCGCCTTATAAAGTGCTTAAGAACAATTATATGACTTATGATGAGATTGCAAAACTTGAAATGATAGAGGACTTGGTGGAGAAATATTACAACTCTGGACGCTTTACTTATACTCTTGAGTACCTGATTAGTTGCCATGGCGACGACCCCTTTGATTTTTTTGAAGGATTTATGGCTTTTTGGAGGGAAAAGGGCTACGAGGGGCTTTCATACAGCCAGGTACGCCTCTATGAGATTTTGCTTGAGTATGGACTTACACTTGATAATGTAGACCACAGGCTTTTGAAAAATATCATGCGGTTTGACTGGGTAAGCCAGGAGAAGCCCAGCAGGTATCCCGAAGGTCTGGAGCCGCCACAAATAGCGGAGCTTGGGAAGGCGATAGATTCATTCTTTAAAGGTGAAGAGAATGTATTTAAGTATATGCCTCACTTTAAAGGATATACGCCCCGCCAGATATCCCGTATGGCTCACATAGAGGTGTTTGAGTATGATGTTGTTGAGGGTATAAAAAACGGCATTTATCCTCCCTCAACCACTTATGTGCTGTTTGATTATAAGGTTGAAAATAGGATATTTAGGCGAAGCTATTTTCATAAGGTTCAGTTATAAAGCATATTCGCAATAGTTTTTTCTGTTTTTAAAATTTTGGGGTTGACAAATACGTGTATAATTGTATACAATTATACACAAATATTTTAGAAGGGTATGAAACATGATATTCCCTACGAGTTCATAGTGTGGTTTTAAAGGGAGAGTTTGTGAGAGTAAAGGTAAAACATGTTAAGTTGAGTTGATGGGTAGAAATTCTATCTGGGAGGAGGAGATGTTGACGTGCTGGAGTTCAGCAGGAGAACCAATACGCTAGAGCAGTCGGCATACAAGTATTCGCTTCAGGATGTGGCGGAGCCAAATCTTTATAGGCACCTGTTCCCTTATGACAGCATACCCAGAATACCGTTTAATCATCGCCTTGTGCCCATGCATGTACCTGACGAAATATGGATCACCGATACCACTTTTAGGGATGGGCAGCAGGCGCGAGCCCCTTTTACGGTGAAGCAGATCGTAGATTTGTTTGATTTGCTTCACAAGCTTTCGGGGCCCAACGGCGTCATTCGCCAGAGCGAGTTTTTCCTGTATACCGATAAGGATAAGGAAGCGGTGCGAAAATGTATGGAACGGGGATACCAGTATCCTGAGGTGACAGGATGGATACGTGCTTCCAAAAAGGACTTTGAGCTGGTAAAGGAAATGGGCATAAAGGAGACGGGCATTTTGGTAAGCTGTTCGGATTACCATATCTTTAAGAAATTAAACATGACGCGCAAGCAGGCCATGGATATGTATCTGTCAGTGGTGAAGATGGCGCTAGAGTATGGTATCAGGCCTCGTTGCCACTTTGAGGATATTACGCGTGCAGATTTTTATGGTTTTGTGGTGCCCTTTGCCATTGAGCTTAAGAAGCTGATGGATGAGTCTGGTATTCCAATAAAGATTCGCGCCTGTGATACTCTGGGGTATGGCGTGTCTTATCCGGGAGTTGCGTTGCCGAGGAGCGTGCCGGGCATAATTTATGGGCTGAGGCATTTTGCAGGCATACCCAGCGAGCTCATTGAGTGGCATGGACACAATGACTTTTATAAGGCAGTTACCAACTCTGCTACTGCATGGCTGTACGGCGCTTCATCGGTCAACTGTACTATGTTGGGTATAGGCGAGCGTACTGGGAACTGTCCTCTTGAGGCCATGGTCATTGAATATGTGGCTTTAAGGGGCGACACCAATGGCATGGACCTGTCGGTTATAACCGAGATTGCTGAGTATTTTGAAAAGGAAATAGGCTATGAGATACCACCTAATACTCCGTTTGTGGGCAGGAATTTCAACGTAACTCAGGCGGGGATTCACGCCGATGGCCTTTTGAAAGATGAAGAAATATACAACATATTTGACACCGGCAAGATACTTAAGAGGCCTCCAAGGGTGGCGGTAAGCCAGCATTCTGGCTTGGCTGGTATTGCTCACTGGATCAATTCTTACTTTGGTTTGGAAGGAGAAAACGCCATAGATAAAAGGGATCCGGTAGTGGTTAAGCTTAAGGAACTTGTGGATCAGGAATATGCGCAGGGGCGTACTACTGTTATGTCTGATGTAGAGCTGGAAAACATGCTAAGGCAGATTGCGCCTGAATTTGTTGAAAAATTCAAGAAGGAATAAATAAATGGCTTTGAAAGGGCCTTACACTAAATTATTTGAGGGGGAGGAGTTATGATAGATTTTCGCCCGGCTAGGCCAGAAGATGTGGAACAAATTCTAGGGCTGGTTAACTATGTTTTTCGTACATCCAGCGGCTTGGAGCCTACGATGGGCAGGCAATTTCCTACTTTTATATGTCCTGAAAATGCTTCAAATCTTTATGTAGCGGTTGATAATGGAAGAATTGTGGCGCACATCGGTATAAAGAAAAATACAGCTATTATATACGGACATAAAGTCTGCATGGCCAATATGGGCGCGGTATGCACTCATCCGGATTACCAAGGTAAGGGGATTGGAACTGCACTTCTTCATGAGGTGTTCAGGAATCTGTGTGAGGAAGGCATAGGGCTAGTCAGTATATCTGGTACCAGGGGTTTATACAAGAGGAATTCGTGTGTAGAGGTGGGTGAAACGTTTACCTATGTATTGGAAAAAGGGAAATTTTCATATTCATACAAAAATTTGGAAGGAATAAGATTCTATGTTTCTGAGGATGTAGATAAAGCAGAAGTTTTGTTTGATATATATCGGGAAGAGCCAATAAGATATCAACGTACCAAACAGGAATTTCCCGTGTTACTTAAGGCAGTCCCCATGGTTCACCCCCCCGTTCCGGCTTTGACTGTGGTAGTGGCTTCTTTTGAGGAAGAAGATACTGATCTTGCTTATATCATAGGGTACGAGAAAAAACCAGGGGCATTTAAAGTTGTAGAGTATGCCGGGGAGAGGATGGCCGTTGTGTGGCTTATTGAGAAGTTGTTACACGACAGGGGGATGCAGGAGGTAACATTGGAGGTACCAGCATATGATAGAGATCTTCTCTCAATCTTGAATTCAGCACGATTAAGTTGTGTTTCATCCTGTTATCCTGGTACGACTGTGAGAATTGTTAATAAGGAGAGCTTATGGAGCGATATATCTCCTATTATTGATGAAGCTTGGAATGAAGGTGTACCTCTTCCTTCTTTAGCTGGATTGCCAGATCAAGTGGTTGATGATGACGCCAAACTGGCGCAATTCCTGTTTACTAGATTTAATAGGCCATATTATGGTCAGCCATGGGACCAGGTTTTCCCTCTGCCTTTACCTTGGCCAAATGGGTTAAATTATATATAGAAAAGACAAAAAGGGCTTAAAGCCCTTTTTTATTTTTCCTTTTGAAGGGCGTATTTAATATTTTTGAAGAAATAATTACCAAACGAGGTTATATCAAGCGTTTTAAAACTACTTGTACTTCTAGGCAAAACATTTTTACTTTTTAGACAACCACAAAGTGCTTAATTTTAGTGTATTGGCAAACGTTACCTCATATATTGAAAATGCGCCCTCTTTTGAATTCGTTATTTACATTTCTTATTATATGTGCTATCATTCTAATAGTAAATAATTTTCATTTTTCCCTAAAACGATTTCCAATGTGGTGTTATTGGCATACAATGTTATACAACACTTCGATGGTTTAATTAGTTTCTCCAGGGAAGTTTGAAAGGTGTAACGACATTTACTTGGGTAGTATTTTTAGTAGGTTAGAAATCTGTAATATATTTGTTAACATTGAGGGGGTTAACCTTTAAATGGAGAGAGATATTAAAAAATTGATTTCACAGATGACTTTGGAGGAAAAGGCTAGCTTGTGCTCAGGACGGGATTTTTGGCACTTAAAGGGAATTGAACGGTTGGGTATTCCATCTATAATGGTCAGTGATGGTCCTCACGGATTACGTAAACAGCAAGATAGCGCAGATCAGGAGAGTTTTTTTAAGAGCGTTCCAGCCACGTGTTTTCCGTCAGCTGTAGGACTGGCAAGCTCATGGAATCGTGAACTGGTCGAAAGAGTAGGCGCAGCAATAGGTGAAGAATGTCAAGCCGAAGGTGTGTCCATTTTGCTTGGACCGGGGGCTAATATCAAGCGTTCTCCACTTTGTGGCAGGAACTTTGAATATTTTTCGGAGGACCCTTACCTTTCTTCAGAAATGGCTGCCAGCCATATAAGAGGGGTACAGAGCCAGGGGGTAGGCACTTCGCTTAAACATTTTGCTGCTAACAACCAGGAACATCGGAGGATGAGCGTTGATGCTATCATAGATGAGAGAACGCTGCGTGAGATCTACCTAGCAAGCTTTGAAGGAGCTGTTAAAAAGGGAAAACCCTGGACAGTTATGTGTTCGTATAATAAAGTAAATGGAGAATATGCCTCGGAGAATAAGTATTTGTTGACGGATATTTTGAGGGATGACTGGGGTTTTGAAGGTTTTGTGGTTTCTGACTGGGGTGCTGTTAATGACCGCGTAAAAGGCTTAGAAGCGGGTTTAGATATCGAGATGCCATCAAGTTTTGGAATTGGAGACCAAAAGATAGTTCAAGCGGTTAAAGAGGGAAGGCTTTCGGAAGAGGTTTTAGACAGGGCAGTTGAGAGGATACTCAAGATAATCTTTAAAGCAGTTGATAACAGGAAAGAGAATGCGACATATGATAGAGAAGCACATCATCAATTGGCCAGAGAAGTGGCAAGGGAATGCATGGTGCTTCTCAAAAATGAAGATAGGATACTGCCCTTAAAGAGGCAGGGGACCATTGCGGTAATTGGTGAATTTGCCAAACGGCCCAGGTATCAGGGAGGGGGAAGTTCCCACGTAAATCCGACAAAGCTGGATGACATATATGAGGAGATTAAGAAATCTGCTGGCGAGAACGTTAATGTAATGTATGCCAAGGGTTACAGCCTAGATAAGGAGGAATTGGATGCTACACTCTTGAACGAAGCCAAGGAAGTGGCAATGAAAGCGGATGTTGCTGTGGTTTTTGCAGGATTACCTGAACACTATGAATCGGAAGGTTATGACCGTCAGCATATGAGGATGCCTGAAAGCCACTGTGCATTGATTGAAGCTGTAGCGGAGGTTCAGCCCAATGTAGTGGTTGTATTGAGCAACGGTTCGCCGATTGAGATGCCATGGCTTGATAAGGTGAAGGGGGTGCTGGAGGCTTACCTGGGAGGTCAAGCGTTGGGAGGAGCCATTGCAGACCTGCTATTTGGGGATGCAAATCCCAGTGGTAAGCTGGCAGAAACATTCCCTAAAGAGTTGAGCCATAATCCTTCTTATTTGAATTTCCCAGGAGAAGGGGACAGGGTGGAATACAGGGAAGGTATATTTGTAGGCTACAGGTATTATGACAAGAAAAACATTGAGCCGCTGTTTCCTTTTGGATATGGACTCAGCTACACCACATTTGAATACAGTGACCTGCGTATCAGCAAAAAGGAGATATTAGACACTGAAACAGTAACAGTTACTGTGAAGGTTAAAAATACCGGTGAAATGGCAGGTAAAGAGGTTGTCCAGCTGTATGTTAGTGATGTTGAAAGTTCGGTTATAAGGCCGGACAAGGAACTTAAAGGTTTTGAAAAGGTAGAGCTTAAGCCTGGTGAAGAGAAGACGGTCACGTTTGAATTAGATAAGAGGGCGTTTGCGTATTACAATGTCGACATAAAGGATTGGCATGTGGAGACCGGTGAGTTTGAGATTTTAATAGGGAAATCATCGAGGGAGATAGTGCTTAAAGACAGGATATTTGTAAAGTCGACTGTTACTATCAAAAAACCGGTACATAGAAACACGCTGATGGGCGACTTGCTTTCGGATCCTGTTCTTGCGCCTGTGGTCAAAGAATTTTTGGCTAAGGCAAACGAGGGAAATCCTCTTTTTAATGCGAGGGAAGACAAAAAAGAAATTTCAGAGATGATGATGGCTTTTATGAAATACACTCCTTTGCGTGCATTGGTCAGTTTTAGCAGGGGTACATTTACCGAGGATATGCTGGAGGATATGATTAAAAAGCTAAACAGTAAAGTGATGGAGAGTTAAAGTAAAAATGTATTGACATCTATATAGAGGTGGTCTAAAATAATTATAGAATAAACTCCATATCGTTACGTAAGGTATAATGGGGAAGGTGCTTTTCTTTTTTATATTTTTGCTGTAAATTCTGTGAAGTGTGATTACTATTTGGAAATAGTACCCTATATACAATGAGTTTATATTTTACATTGCAAAACAGTGCACATTACCTTATGAGACTTTAACACGCAAATTAAAAAGGGAAGGGGTTATATAAAAAATGGTTGGGAACACTGTAATACAGCCTATTGGAATCCGTAAAAGGGGTGGAATTAATGGTTTTGTAAAAGAGTTTTTAAAACAGGTTGATCTACAATTATTGGTAATCCCTGGAATTATACATATTATTATCTTTTCATATATTCCCATGTATGGCGTTATTATGGCTTTTCAAGAGTTTCGATTAGGGGACTTTCCTGGAATGAGTGAATGGGTTGGGTTAAAGCATTTCCGTTATCTATTTACTGATCCTAATTTTGGTTTGGTGTTGCGTAATACAATAGTTATAAGCTTGCTAAAGTTGCTCATTTGCTTTCCGGCTCCTATAATCTTTGCAATACTGATAAATGAGATATTAAATATGCGGTTTAGAAAAACTGTTCAAACTATCAGTTATCTTCCTCACTTTATATCGTGGGTAGTTGCAGGTACATTGATGTTTGATTTTTTCTCGGTGGATAATGGTGCTGTAAACTCTGCTTTGCTTGCTCTTGGCATAATTGATCGTCCAATACATTTCTTTGGTGTAGGTGAATATTTCTGGGGAATGGCTGTTATAACTGACTTATGGAAATCGCTGGGCTGGAATGCAATCATATATATTGCAGCAATTACATCTATAGATCCAGATCTTTATGAAGCCGCTGAGATAGATGGCGCTGGAAGATATGCGAAAATGTGGCATATCACCTTTAAGTCTATTTTACCAACTGTAATTCTACTCTTGATTTTCAGTGTAGGCAATCTGTTGAATGCTAATTTTGACCAGATTATGGTGCTTACCAATCAGATGACCAATCCCAAATTGCGTGCATTTGCCGATGTTATCGATACGTATGTGTACAGAGTAGGTATAAGTGGTAACAGATCTTCCTATGCTGCAGCGGCTGGATTGTTTAAATCGGTGATAAATGTCATGCTTTTGCTTACAGCCAATAAAATTGCCAGCAGAACAGGGCACGAGGTTCTGTAATAAAAGTTTATTTGAGGAGTGATACAAAGATGAAGAGAAAGAAAACGTTTGGGGATTGGATATTTGATACCATTAATGTGATAATAATGCTTATAGTTGTGTTTGTTACGTTATATCCCTTTATCAATTCTCTCGCTATATCCTTGAATGATGCCGATGATACCGTAAGGGGAGGAATAACGTTTTATCCACGCGTGTTTACGTTGCGCAATTATGAACTCATATTTCAAAATAAATTAGTTTACAATGCTTACCTTATTTCAATAGCGAGGACAATAATAGGGATAATAACTGGTTTGTTATTTACAGCAGCCCTTGCCTTTGGTATGGCACATTCAAATCTCAAAGGAAGGAGATTTTATACCATCTTGTGTATTATCCCTATGTACTTTGGGGGAGGTCTTATTCCTTACTATTTTCTTATAAGGTCATTGGGTTTGATGAATAGCTTTTGGGTTTACATAATACCTTCTTTAGTAGGCATTTGGAATATGTTATTGATGAGGACGTATTTTATGGGAATACCGTCTGCGTTAGAGGAATCTGCACGTATTGATGGTGCAAATTATTTTACAGTATTTTTCAGGATAATACTCCCTATATCAACGCCAATTTTGGCAACAATAGCTCTCTTTATTGGAGTAGGACAATGGAACGCGTGGTTTGACGCGTATATATTCATTACAGAACAATCTTTAAAGCCCATACAAAGCGTATTGCTTTCCATCATCTCGGAAGCCCAGTTTGCTCAAAGAATGGCCCAGGCTGCTGCGGCACAAGCGGGTCCAGTAGATGTAGGAAGAGTTGGAAAAGGTGTACATGTAAATGTTCGGTCTCTTACAATGGCTACGATGATGGTAACTGTACTGCCTATAGTGATGGTATATCCGTTCCTGCAGCGCTATTTTATTAAAGGCGTTATGATTGGCTCACTAAAAGGTTAAAAAACAGTATCGCTTAAGATGCTGTTTTTTAAGATAAAAATAAAAATAGTGGAGGTGCGTTCAAATTATGAAGAAATTTAGAATTTTATCGCTGTTTATGGTTGTTTTTATTATTCTTGCTATAGTGGCTTCGGGCTGTGGGAAGAAAGCACCTGATACTTCCAAACCAGCCGAAACATCTGAGACAGCGAAAGAATCAGAACAGGGTACTGAGAGTGAATCTTCAACAGAATCAGGAGAGTCAGGAGAATATTCAGAGCCATACACATTTACCCATTATTTTAACTATGATTGGTGGGGAATAAAGCCGTGGGGAGAAGATGAAGTATCTAAATACTTATCCAAAAAATTTAATGTTCATGTTGAATTCGCTAAGCCGGATTCTGACCCCGCTGCAAAGCTTAACGTTATGATTTCCTCTGGTGATTTGCCAGATTCTATTATGATGGACAGGGGCCCAGACAATATAAGATTGGCTCGATTGGGATTGTTACAACCTCTTGAACCCTTTATGACAAAAAATCCTAACCTCCAAGAAAATCTTTTACCTCAGACGATAGAGTTATTAAAGATCGATGGCAAGCTATACGGGATTCCTAACTGGCCCAGAACAGCACCCACGGGCGGTAATGATGTGTGGATGTATAATCTGCGCATCTGGCAGGATGCAGGGAGTCCCAAGCTTGAGACATTTGAGGATTTATATGCATTTGCTAAAAAGGTAAAGACCGATGTAACCAAGACAAGAGAAGGATTGTCTACCATCCCTTTCATGACGGATGCTACAGGTGATGGATGGAGGCTAGCTAATGCATTTTACCGTTCCTATGGCGGCGTTTTAAACGGGTGGTACACAGTTCTGGATGGTAAGTATAGGCTAGCATTCCGTGATCCGGTATTTAAGGAAGTTTCTTTAGAACTTAATAAGTGGTGGCGTGAAGGACTGATCGCGGAGACTCAGTTTACAGATACAACTGACCAAATACTTGAAAAAGCAACCAATGGGCGCATAGCATTGTTCTACTATGATCATTCACAAGATGATAATAACCACTTCAGAAAAATTCTCAAAAAGAACCACCCGGATGATAGCTATGAGCTAGTACAGCCTAATGTTTTCCCACCTGCTAAAGGATTGTCACCGAACGATATATATGGTGATATTACTTCCACTGTTGGCTGGAATGTAACATGCATTACAACTAAGGCTAAAAATCCCCAAAGAATATTTGACCTTTGGACCTATCTCTTAACTAGAGAAGCTGCTATAATCCAAATGTATGGTCCACCGGGATTTCTGTGGGATACTCTAGACGACCAAGGATTACCTATATTGAAAAAGGCTGAAGGTGAATTGACGGCCGAAGAGCGCGATCGTCTGGGGCTCTGGTTCTGGATGATACCAGGTCACAGCGACCATGTTGATACCATCAAGTTTGCAGTAAACGATAAGCTACCAGAGGAAAAGAGAAACTGGGTAGTTTCAATGCAGGCACATATTGTGACACCAACCAAGCTGTTAAGCGATGAGTTTGTTGGTATTGGCGACGTCATTGATCCACAGAGCGATCTGGGTATCCAGAGGACGTTGTGTGAGGACTATATAAAGGCGAATTATCCGAAAGTGATAATGGCAAAATCTCCAGAAGAAGCAGAAAAGGTATACGAAGACATTATCAAGTTCTGTGATCAAAATGGTATGCCGCAGATAGAGGAAACCTATGACAAGAAGTATCAAGATAACGTCAAGCGCTTTGGCACTGTTTTGAAAAAGGGAAGATATGCAAAATAATGTCAGGCACTTTGGTATTGTCTTAAGGAAGTAATGAATTGGTAAATAAGTGGATGTATATTGAAAATAGCATGTTTTTACCGTGTGGGCAGAATTGTTTGTCTGCTCACACGGTAAAATTTTTAGACCCAGTTAAATTTTTAGGTTACACTTATAACTTCACGATTCAGTTGGAAATTAAATCTGCAAAAAAAGTAGGATGTGGTTATAACTGCAGGAGTAAGTTTTATAAAAATGTGAAGTCAAAGGAAGAGAGGTGGTATTTTTGAAGAAGACGTTAGACTTGAGTAAGTTTACTCCTATCAATTGTAGGGTTGAGAATGGACAGAGCGGAGAAGTCTATCTTATTTGCAATGGCGAAGGAGGAAAACTAAAAATAGAGGGAATACCTGGTAGTTTAGGTGATGTTGACTGGAGGGATGCTAAATATATAATTTTTGATGCTGTCAACCATGAGGATTATGTAATGGGAGTAACCTTGGAATTCTGGGTTAAGGGAAATACTGGCCATCATCCCAATTTGACTGTGATCCTTGGATTGTTTCCGAAACTTAAGACTAGGTTATCGTTTCCATTAGAGGCTTTAAACTCTCAAAAGATGTTTCTGGATAGGACCCCTGGAAAGCTTAAAACCGTAGTGTTTGGTACCAAGGTAGCCATAGAAGAAGTAGACCGATTTGCCATTGGAACTATGAAATATTTCAAAGATCATAAACTGGAAATATCCAACCTTTATATTTCTGATATTGAACCCAATTATCCTCTGCCTGATGTTAAGCTTGTAGATGAGCTGGGACAGCTTAATGATCGTGAGTGGCCTGGTAAAACGAAAAGTATAGATGAGCTTAAAATATGGCTCAAAAAAGAAGCTGCTAAACCTGATAATATGACATTTTTTGGCAATAGAAGCAGATATGGTGGATGGCTAGAAAAACGATTTGACTCCACTGGGTACTTCAGAACTGAGCATGACGGGAAACGGTGGTGGTTGGTTGATCCAGATGGATATGCATTTTTGAGCATAGGCCTTGATTGTGTTAGTCCAGGAGTTCAAGGAAGGGTTGATGGCATCAAAAAGCTATACAAGTGGTTGCCCGATGAAAATGGCATATATAAGGATGCTTGGAGTAAAGGGGATGGGGGTGAATATTTTGATTTTGCTATAGCTAACTTAATTAGGGTGTTTGGTAAAGCATGGTGGAATGAATGGGCCAAAATGACCAGAAGAAGGCTTGTGGAATGGGGATTTAACACCGTTGGCAATTGGTCATCGCTAAAGTTTATACGCTATGCCAAGTTACCATATGTATGGCCTTTAAAGGATTTTCCCGAGACTACCGAAAAGATTTTTAGAGATTTTCCCGATGTATTCAGTCAAGAATACAAGAATAACGCAGAAAGGTTTGCTGAGCAGCTCAAAGAGTTTGAAGGGGACCCTTACATGATCGGATACTTTTTGAGGAATGAACCCCAGTGGGCTTTTATCCATAACCTAAATATTGCTGAAGAGTTGCTTGAGAATGAGGAAGAATTGGCTTCAAAGGAGGTTTTAATAAAATTCTTGTCAACACGGTATGACGGTGACGTTGAAAAGTTTAATGAGGCTTGGAATCTTAATTTACGCAGTTTTGGCGAGCTTAAGAAGGGTATTAAGCGTGCATCAAAGTTATCCCCGAAAGCATCGGAAGATTTAAATGAGTTTTCAAGGATAATGATCAAGACGTATGTGGAGATTCCAAGTGTTGTCTGTAAGAGAGTAGATCCCCATCACATGAATCTCGGTATGCGATATGCTTATATTGCCAATGAAAACTTACTAGCAGGTTACGAAAATTTCGATGTGTTTTCTATAAATTGCTATAAGATCACTCCTTATGAAGACATTGAACAAATAGGTAAAATTACAGAAATGCCGGTTATTATAGGAGAATTTCACCACGGTGCTCTAGATCGAGGATTGCCTGCTACTGGAATACGAGGAGTTGCCACCCAACAAGAACGAGGGAGAGCTTATCGATATTACATGGAAACTGCTGCTACAAGCAGGCATTTTGTGGGGGCACACCATTTTACCTTGAATGATCAAGCAGCTTTGGGACGATTTGATGGGGAAAACTTTCAGATAGGTTGTGTAGATATCTGTCAAAGGCCTTATTACGAATTTATTGAGGGAATTATGCAGACCAATAGAATTCTGTATGAGGTGGCTGATGGTAGGCAAGCGAATTACGACCAGCCCCCAAAAGAAATACCCAGAGTAGGTTTTTGAGCTATAGACGACCTGGACAGCCTCAAACGGTAGAAGGAAGCAATAGTTCAGTATCTTTCATATTCGGTAGATGTAGGTATCTTTTTGAAAGCATACAGAGTGATACTGGAGAAGGCGAAACAGGGGTAGAGGTAAGTAGAGGGAACCTGGTTCAAGTTCTGATCTTTTTAAGGTTAATATGTTAATATTTGCCTATAAAGAGGGATGTACATAAGGCGGCCTTCTTGTCTGGTGCTTTCCATCAGCGATATCTTACGTACTTCGATTACTTGTTGTTGATCCATTGTGACGGCGTTGGCTACTTTTGAGAATGGCTCTGCCAAGCGTACCTCTCTGCCTAGTGTGATATGGGGAGAATATCCTTTTGAATCTTTAGCAATGCCTATGCTATGTAGCGATGTTTCCAGCTGATTGAATAGCCGATTTAGCATGTCCAGCTCTCCCTTTACCCCTACCCAAATAATCATCTTGTTTCCTCTAGGGAAGTTTCCCAGTTGATCAAGCCTGAGCTTGAAAGGTTTTATGCCGTGTACTGATTGGGCCATCGCTGATGCTATGGTGCTCACAAATGATGGCTCTACTTCTCCTATAAACTTTAGCGTAAGGTGAAAATTTTCTGGCCTTGAAAAGTTCCCGTGAGTGCTGTAGCTCATTACCTGTCTTTGAATTTTATTTAAATAATCCTTTATATGCTGTTCAAACTCAATAGCGATAAAAACCCTCATGACGTTCACCATTTATTGTAATGTATTCTTTCAGGGTTGTATCTGTCGGACGGCCCCTTTTCCTCATCTGGTACGCCAATTGCCACGATGGCAAATGGCACAATGTGGTCAGGAATGTTGAATATTCTACGAATGGCTTCCTCTCGTTCCTTTCTGGGGTGTACGCCCAGCCATACGCCACCCAGTCCTAGCTGTGCTATAGCCAGTAGCATGTTCTGCGTAGCAGCCGCACAGTCCTGTACCCAGTAGCCTTCGTATCTTTGTGAAGACACATCACCTGCCACAATGATACACTTAGGTGCTGTGTTGAGCATGGAGGAATAAGGGTGGTATTTGGTGATCTCTTTCATTTTTTCGCGGTCATCTACTACTATGAAATGCCAGGGTTGCTGATTGCCTGCAGAAGGAGCAGACATGGCCGCTTTTAAGATTATGTCTATATCTTCCTGGCTTACGTCCATGTCTTTATACTTTCTGATACTTCTCCTTTTAAAGAAAAAGTTTAGCACTTGTTGTTTGTCCACATTTAACCCCTCCCATCCGCATTAAGTTTACGTGGGATAAGCGCTTCAAAGATTATTATACCAAAATCATCCGCAAACTACCACCCTTCTGTCATATTCGAGCATAAAACTGACTGGAATTTTTGTCGTAGCGAAATTGATAATTAAAATTTTTTTGAACCACTCTTCACATTGTCAAAAGCGGGGAAAATTAGATTTGTGGTTAAAAAATGAGAAAAGTATGCATTTTGACATGAAAGATAAAAATAAAGCGGTACCATTATGATACCGCTTTTATTGTAGTTATCTGCCAACAAACATTTGTACAAACACGTAACCGTATCTTGGGCTCTTTTGAACGCCTATACCTATGTGCGTAAAGCTGGGGTTTAAGATGTTCTTTCTGTGACCTTCTGAATTCATAAGGCCGTTGTGTGCGCCTTCGACAGAAGGATAACCCGCCAGGTTTTCACCGGCAGTCTTGTATTGGATGCCGAAGTTGCGCATCATATCGAATGGGCTGCCGTAAGTTGGGGAGGTATGGCTGAAGTAGTTGTTATCAACCATATCTTTAGCCTTGATGGTGGCCACCCTGGCCAGTTCGGCATCCCATATAAGGGGTTTGAGGCCTACTTTGGTCCTCTCAGCGTTGACCAACTCCAGCATCCTCGCCTGCTCGTAACTTAGCTGATTTGACGGCTGTTGCGGAGTTGGCTGCTGTGGCTGTGGAGCAGGCTGTGGATTGGGTTGCTGCGGTGTTGGCTGGGGTTGGGGTTGCGGAGCGGGTTGCGGTGTTGGCTGTTTAGGTTGCTGCGGTTGTGGTGTTGGCTGCTGCTCTACAGGCTTTGTAAACCATTTTAATATAGAACCTATTTGGCCATTGTCGGTCCGTATTATATACCAGTTACCCCATTGGCCCAATATGTTTACCACTTGGTTACGCTTCAGAACATCTATGATCGACGACTGCGTGTTGCTGGTAGCTCTCACGTTAAGGTTGTTTGCTGTGACTATTACTTTAGATGGGCATGCTGTATCACTTGTTGCTAACACTGCTGTTTGTTGTGGTACCTGTGCTGCTGTAAATAGTAACCCTATTAGAAAGATACTCAAAAAAATTGTAGAAATAAATTTCTTCATATCTATAACCTCCAATTCAAATAAAATTTTTATATATTTGTAATACATTTTAACACAATCGTAATATATTTGTCATTGCATAAATTATGGTAATTTTATCAGCAAAGGCTCGCTTTTTTGAAGTACAAGATTTACTTTAATTTGCTGCATATAATACAAATTAACGGTGTACATGCACTAATGTATATTAAAATTTACTAGATTAAGCTCTTTTAGTGAAATACCTTTTAATAAAGATGCAAAGTTGCTATAAACGATTGAATTTTGATGATGGATGTGATAAAGTCTAGATGATAGATAGTATAATTGGGATAGGTGATTGCCTGTTAGAAAGGCAAACCATTGGCTTTAAGGAGAGATTTCCATGGGAAGACCACGAGTGATGATAATAGATGGGAATAGCTTGATGCACCGTGCGTTTTATGCTCTACCGATGTTGACGAATAAAAAGGGAGTTCCTACCAATGCCGTGTATGGCTTTACTAATATGCTGTTGAGGCTGATAGGGGATTATAAGCCGGGGTATTTAGGAGTAGCATTTGATAAAAAGGGGCCTACTTTTCGGCATGAAATTTATGCCGAGTACAAAGCTACAAGGCAAAAGGCGCCCGAAGAGCTTGCTCCCCAGTTTGAACTTCTCAAAAAGCTGCTGAAGCTTATGGGAATAGCTATACACGAAGTTGAGGGCTATGAGGCTGATGACATCTTGGGTACATTTGCTCGTCTGGGCAAGGAAAGGGGATGGGATGTATATCTGGTCACTGGTGACAGAGATGCCCTTCAGCTGGTTTCCCCTCAGGTGAGGGTTATCATGACTAAAAAGGGCATATCGGATGTGCGGGTTTTTGATGTTGAAGAGATAAAGAAGGAGTATGGTTTGACTCCCGCTCAGATCGTAGATTTAAAGGCCTTGATGGGTGATAGTTCTGACAATATACCAGGCATTCCAGGTATAGGTGAAAAGACAGCTCTTAAATTGCTGCATCAGTATCATACTATTGAAGAGGTTTTGGACAATGCCGAAAATGTAAGCGGCCAAAAGCTTAAGGAGGCGCTGATCAAGTATAAGGAGCAGGCGATGCTGAGCAAAAGGTTGGCCACAATCGTGCAGGATGCTCCTCTGGATATAAAAGTGGAGAATTGCAGTTACGAAATACCGCACTCAAGGGAACTGTTGGAGTTCCTTGAGGAGCTTGAGTTTCAAAGCATAATCGAGAAGCTTGGAATACAATCGAGGGAAAGGATTGCGACTACTACCTCTGCCCGAGAAAAAAACATGATAGAAGTCAATACATTGGAGGAATTACGGTATCATGTGCAAAACCTCATGAATGTCAGTAAGGTGGCCATACTGGTACAGGATGATTGTATAACCATTTCCGATAATCCATCTCAAGTGTATAGGATGAAGTTGAAAGGCGATTTGCTGACTCAAGGGTTAAATCACCAAGATGTATTCATGGGGTTAAAGCCCATTTTGGAGAAACAGGATTTGCGGAAGATCGTATACGACGGGAAGCGTTTAATTTTAGAGGCCCATAGATATGGCATTCATGTTGAAGGATTGGAATTCGATGTATTTATAGCAGCCTATTTGCTGGACCCTGCGAGAAATCGCTACGATGTGGTTCAGCTACTTTATGAGTATGCTGGATTGGATGTCAATGATGCTGATGCATCTGACCTGTATTTGCTGGCAGGATATATGCGTGAGAAGCTCAAAGAGACCGAGATGCTCTATCTTTACGAGGAAATTGAGCATCCGCTTATAAACGTGCTGGCTGATATGGAGATTACAGGATTTAAAGTGGATAAAGATATGTTGAAGCAGCTGGGGGAAGAATTTTCGCTTGAACTATCAAATCTTACAAAGGAAATATATACTCTAGCCGGGGAAGAGTTTAATATAAACTCGCCAAAACAGCTGGGCTATGTGTTGTTTGAAAAGCTGAAACTACCGGTTATAAAAAAGGGAAAGACGGGATACTCCACCGATATAGAGGTGCTTGAGCAACTGCGCCCATATCACGAACTGGTGGAAAAAGTGATTGAGTATCGCCAGGTCATGAAGCTTAAATCCACCTATATAGATGGGCTTTTAAGCGTTATAGACCCTAGGGATGGGAGGGTCCACTCCAGCTTTAATCAGACGGTGACAGCTACCGGCAGGATCAGCAGTGCAGAGCCTAATTTACAGAATATTCCTGTTAAGCTTGAGATGGGTCGGAGAATACGTAAAGTGTTTGTTGCCAGCGGAGAGGATTATGTGCTGGTGGACGCCGATTATTCCCAGATTGAGTTGCGAATACTGGCACATATGTCAGGAGACCCTACTTTTATTGAGGCTTTTAGGAATAATCAAGATATACACCTGCGAACTGCATCTGAGATATTCGGCGTACCGATTGACAAGGTAACGCCTGAACAGCGCAGCAATGCAAAAGCGGTCAATTTTGGCATTGTGTACGGTATAAGCGATTACGGTCTGGCAAAGAGCTTGGGAATAAGCCGTAAGCAAGCCAGAGAGTATATAGACAGCTATTTCGCCCGCTATCCAAAGGTCAAAGAGTACATGGAGAGAATAGTGGAAACCGCCAAAAAGCAGGGCTACGTGACCACGCTGATGAACCGGCGTAGGTATTTACCCGAGCTTAAATCCCGAAACTTCAACATTCGTTCGCAGGGCGAGCGGTTGGCCATGAATACGCCTATACAGGGCAGCGCGGCCGATATAATAAAGAAGGCCATGAATGACGTGTATGCTGAATTGAAGAGGCGAAACTTGAAGTCAAAGCTCATATTGCAGGTGCATGATGAGCTGATCATAGACACCTATAAACCCGAATTGGAAGAGGTCAAAGAGTTGGTGGTGCGGTGTATGGAGAATGCTGTAAAGCTCTCGGTTCCGTTGGTGGTGGATGTAGGAGTGGGCAGGAGCTGGTATGATGCCAAATAGGATACGTGGCAAATTAGCTGTAATCCTGTAACTTTGCTGGTGAGACAGTTTATTTTCTCTGTGGCGGATTTGGCAATTTAAAAGCAAATAAGTTAAATGCTCATCATTACTTATGAGGTTGTGATATAAAACGGGAGGGACTATGAAGATAATAGGGCTGACCGGTGGGATAGCCTGTGGTAAGTCCACGGTATCTAAAATTCTTGCCGAGCTGGGAGCTGCAGTTATTGATGCCGATATGATTGCCAGAGAAGTGATGAGAAAAGGAACGCCTGTGTGGCAAGAGGTAAAGGAAACCTTTGGGGATGAGTATTTGCAGCCCGATGGCGAGATTGACAGAAAAAAGTTAGGAGAGCTGGTGTTTTCTAACCCAGAAGCTTTAAAAAAACTTAATTCCATTACGCATCCGGCCATCCAAAAGAGGGTGCTCTCTGAGATAGAGAGGCTGAAACTCATGAGCTGTTATAAGGCAGTTGTGGTGGATGCAGCTCTATTGATAGAGGCTGGATGGTATGATATGGTGGATGAGGTATGGCTGGTTGTGGCTGATAGGGAGGCTCAAATAGAAAGGCTTATGAAGCGGAGCGGGCTGACACGCCAGCAAGCATTAAATCGTATAAACAGTCAAATGGCACAGGAAATCAAGATGCGGTATGCTGATAAAATAATAGATAATTCGGATGGTTTGGAGTATACCCGGAAGCAGGTGGAGCAGCTATGGGCAGAACTTTGACTTTTAAACTTGTGCTTATCATTCTGTTGGCATTATCTATACTGTGCGTGATATTGGTGTACGGTTGGGTTCAAAGGAGGATGTACCCCTTAAAATACGAGGACTTGATACTTCGGTATGCAAGCGAATACGGGCTGGATCCATATTTGGTGTGCGCAGTGATATGGGTTGAGAGCAAATTTGACGAGGTTGCGACATCGCACAAAGGAGCGAGAGGGCTTATGCAGGTCATCCCTTCTACAGGACGGTGGGCAGCGGAAAAGCTTGGCATTCAAGGATATGATGATGACAGCCTGTATGACCCGGCTGTGAATATACGAATAGGGTGTTGGTATCTTGATAGGCTTCGCAGTCAATTTAAAGGGGACTTGGATTTGGCTCTTGCGGCATATAATGGCGGCAGCAGCAATGTCGAAAAATGGTTAGAAGACCCCAGGTATAGCAAAGACGGGAAAGGATTGTATGATATACCTTTTAAGGAGACACGAGATTTTGTGGCCAGGGTATGGAGCGCCTATGGTAAATACAAACAGCTTTACCGAATACGTGACACCTACTGAGGAGAGGGATTGAGAGGGCATATGAAAAAATGGCTTGCTTTACTGCTTTTGATTATGTATACCTTGTCTTTGACATCATGCCAGCTTGTAGAGGCTCCTAGTATCATAGAACAAGACATCGGAATAGATGAAAGCAAGGGGGAAAAGGTTCAAGTTCCTATGCCCAAAAAGGGCGGTGAGTTGGTAGTGCCCATACCATTGCCTGATACACTTAACCCTTTGCTTACCAAATCCAGGGACATGATCAATTTTTTTGGCCTGATATTTGAGGGACTGTTTGAATATGATGAGAATATGAAACCTCAACCCTGCTTGGCTGAATCGTGGGATGTGGAAGACGGCGGAAAGCTGTGGCGTTTCCATTTACGGAAAAACGTTGTGTTTCATGATGGACGGCCTCTTACCGGGGATGACGTGGTGTTTACCTTTTTGGCATTGCAGGGAGGGCGCCTTGGCTCGTTTTATCAAAAGGGCATTGCTGGTAATGCGAATATACAAAAGGTTGAGACAGACCCATTTGATCCTTATACGGTGAATGTGTATCTATCTCAACCTGTGAACAATATACTGGATATCATGACCTTTCCTGTACTTCCTAAACGGGTGTATCAATCTGATGAGTTTATGTTACAGCACAGACAGGATATGAGTTTGATACCCATAGGAACGGGACCTTATAGGATAGATGATGGAGGAATTCAGCAGGCTGAAGGTGGTAGTGGCCTTAAGCAAATCAGGTTGGTGAGAAACGAAAAATATTGGGGGAAACAGCCTTATATCGATGCCATATTGGCCCGAGTTTATCATGATGAGATGCAGGTAAGGCAGGCGTTCCATGAAGGGCAGATAGATTTGATGAATGTTATGGCTACTGTAATTAATCCCTATCCGAGGGAAGAGGATGCAAAGACCTATCGATATCTCACGCGCAATTACGAATTTTTAGCGTTTAATATGAACCATCCGGTATTAAGCAATGTTAACGTTAGAAAAGCCATTGCCTATGCCCTGGATAGAAAGGATATTATCTTTAAGGTATATTTGAACAATGCAGAGGCTGTAGATGTTCCCATTCCTTCCGATTCATGGCTTTACGATAGCAGTTACAGGATATACGATTATGACCCTAATAGAGCGGTTGAGCTGCTTGAACAGGCGGGCTGGACACTTGATAAAGCAGATCAAACTGCGAATAGTAGGCCAAATGCTCAAAATGCGCAAAAACTGACTGGGGAAGGGGAGGTGTTAGAAGAGGGAATTGACGATGATGGCCATGAACAGGTCGCAGGAGCTCAATTATTACAAAATGAGGCTTCTGAAAATGGTTTGGTGAAAAATTACGAGGAGAATAGTTGGGTCAGGTATAAGATGATAGGGTCCCAAAAAGTAGAGCTTAGATTTTCTATTTTAACAAACTCTGAAAATATCTTGAGGAAGGATGCCTTGGAAATAATTGCTCAGCAGCTAAAGCGAGTAGGTATTGCTGTGGAGGTAGAAGTCCTTCCTTGGGAGGAACTAACTGAAAGGTTGAAAAGCGGCCAGTTTGAAGCGGTATTGACCGGTTACTACCTGGATATATTCCCAGACGTTAGATTCATGTTCCATTCTAGACAGATAGGGAATGGCCTCAATAATTTTATGAGATACCGCAATGAGGAATTGGACAAGTTGCTCGACGAGGCGGCTTTGACTTGTGAAGATGCCAAGCTCATTGAGCTTTACAGCCGCATACAGAAGCACCTGGTCGAGCAGCTGCCTGTGGTTAGCCTGTGTTTTCAGACTGCTTCGCTTGTGACCAGCGAGAAAGTTTATGGAGTTAAAAGTCCTCGGGAGTTCAATATATATAGAAACATCGAGGAGTGGTATTTGAGCGAGTAGGGGTGTGTTGCAATAGCCGGCTTAAAATTGTGTAATGAAGATGAATTATCCGAAAGAATATGATAGAATATTTGTCGGTGATGGTAAAGAAAGAATAAATTTTTATGCTGTCAGGCGGTCGGTAGAGTTTATAATTGTATAAATGAGGGAATTGGGGTGAAAGAAGAGGAGGGATACCATGTCTATACTCGTAACAGGTGGTGCAGGGTATATTGGAAGCCATACCTGCGTGGAGCTGCTAAATGCAGGCTATGACATCGTTGTTGTGGATAACTTCTCCAACAGCAAACCCGAAGCGTTGAGGCGTGTAAAGGAGATAACCGACAAGGATTTCAAGGTATATGCCGTTGACCTTCTGGACAGAGACGGGCTTGACAAGGTGTTTTCGGAGAACGACATTCAAGCTGTCATACACTTTGCAGGGCTTAAGGCCGTTGGTGAGTCGGTGGCCATACCGCTCAAGTACTATTACAACAACATCACGGGTACCATCATACTGTGCGAGGTCATGCAGAAGCATGGCGTCAAAAAAATAGTCTTCAGCTCCTCTGCCACTGTATACGGCAAGCCTAAAAGTGTTCCAATAAAGGAGGATTTCCCGCTTTGCCCCACCAATCCATATGGGCGTACCAAATATATGATAGAGGAGATTTTGAAAGATGTGTATGTTGCGGATAACGAGTGGAGCGTTGTTCTACTGCGTTACTTTAACCCGATAGGTGCCCACGAGAGCGGCAGGATAGGTGAGGACCCCAACGGCATACCCAACAATTTGATGCCCTATATAACCCAGGTGGCTGTAGGAAAACGAGAAAAGCTGTATGTATTTGGTAACGACTATGACACTCATGACGGTACGGGTGTCAGGGACTACATCCATGTGGTTGATTTGGCTAAAGGGCACCTGAAGGCACTGGAGAAGGTGATGAAGGACAAAGGCGTGGAAGTGTACAATCTGGGAACGGGTGTGGGGTATAGCGTGCTTGACGTGGTCAAGACTTTTGAAAGGGTTAACGGTGTAAAGATACCCTACATCATTACCGGGAGAAGGCCGGGGGATGTAGACAAGTGTTATGCTGATCCCACAAAAGCGCACAAAGAACTGGGCTGGAAGGCAGAGAAAAACCTTGAGGACATGTGCAGGGATTCATGGAACTGGCAAAAGAACAATCCTAATGGGTATGAGGAATAATTGGCCGTGCATTCAAGCGGCGCAGGTCCATGACACAGTTGTAAAAAGAGCAATTGCTTTTTCTGTAAAAAGCTGGGCGTGAAAATGTAATGTATTCGATGGGAAAGAAAAGAATATCGACACTGGTGTCATGGACTCTTGTATTTGCGTGGATGGCTGTCATCTTCTTGTTTTCGGCTCAACCTGCACATGAATCCGATGGCTTGAGCAAAAGTGTAACGCTGTTTATCCTTCGGCTTGCAAAAAGGATTGTGCCTTCAATTGAGCTGATTTTCGACGTAGCAATACTCAACTACTTGGTTAGGAAAGTTGCCCATTTTGCAGTCTATTTTGTGCTGGGCGTTTTAACCGCGAATGCATTGGAAATAAGCGGCGTTCCGACATTTAAAGCTTTTGCTCTGGCTTTGGCTATCTGTATTGTATACGCTGCTACCGATGAAATACACCAGCTGTTTGTGCCAGGCAGGGGATCACAGATAAAAGATGTGCTCATAGACTCTGCTGGGGCAGCTGTGGGAATTTGGGGATATTATAGTATCATGAAGGATTAGTAAGTTATTGGAGGCACAAGGAAATTTTACCGGCTGGTGCATAAAAAAATAGTGCACCAGCGTTGAATTTTTTCAAATTTTGTGCTCGGAATAGGCATATTAAAAATGGTTTTTGATTGAATGGTTGAGTGAGGAACGGTGGTAAGCAGAATGATGTTGCTGTTTAATAGCATCTTAAACAGATTGTTAAGATGTGCAAATGTATTGAAATTCAATTCTCTTAAGCAGAGATTAATTTTTTTATTGGGAGTCAGTACTATAATAAGCTTAATCTTTTCTGCAATAGTGTCATATAATTCAATTATTTCCATCCAGCAGAACAAGATAAATACGGCTCTATCATCTACATTGGAGCGTCTTACGGATCAATTGGATAGGGATTATTACAGCATAATGCAGATTACGCAGCAGATGATGCCACAAGGGCATATAGGTAGTGATGTGGACGAGTACTTTTTTACTACTCAGCCTTATAACAAATCGGTATTGACACGCAGAATATCGAAGAATATCGAGCTTGTTACTTATCCATATCCCAATGTAGTTGTTGCTATGTATTATAACCCTCAAGAGGATTCCGTTTTATTTTATAACCTTCCTCCGATTGATGAATTTTCCTTGGAAAATTTACCAAAGTTAAAACAGCATTTGGAAATAACCTATCATACTTTCCATCCTTCTATGTACAGATTCGGAGATCAGCAAGTTATTTCGGTGACGCGCACTGCTTTGTTTTCAAATAGCGTTAAAATGGTAATTTATGTTGAAGCAAGAAGTGAGATTGAAAAAAGTTTAAATGCGCTTTTTAATGCTCAACGTATGAGTTATATATTTTTACAGATAGATGAAAATAAAGAGATAAAGTATAGCAGTTCTCCAGAGATTTTTAGTGTTGGTCATAGATTTGAGTTGGGTTCGCAAGAGCCAACGGGAAGAATTGATGGTTATATATGGAATCAAAGAAAGAGCCAACACGGTTTTACAAATATCATTTTGGTACCAATCAGTAGCTATAATCGTGAACTTTATGCATGGAGCACCACCATGCTGATTATTACCTTTGTTATTCTGCTTATTGTTGCTTTGATAGGTATCATGCTTTATCAATTGATCTATAAGCCCTTACATTTATTCGAGCGCGAGATGGAGGAAGTTGGCAGGGGTAATATGGAAATGATAGACTATCACATCGGTATTGAAGAGTTTGATCGAATGTTTGATAGGTTCAATACCATGAAAATGCAGATTCAAGATCTCATGCGCGATATAGAGAAGAAGGAGAAACAGCGCCATGCTCTGGAAGTGGAAAAATTGTATTATCAAATTAATCCGCATTTTTTGATGAATGCGTTAAATTCTGTTCATTGGATGGCTGTCATAAACAAGCAGCACGATATAAGCAACTATATATCAAAACTCAATTACATTCTAAGCTACAGCCTAGGGAAGACGGATCAGGATACCACTCTTAGGACTGAAATAAAAATGCTTCAGACTTATCTGGACTTGCAAAAAATGCGCTATGACTTTGAAGCCTTTGTGAACGTGGTAGAAGGTGATTATCTTGATATCCATGTACCGCGACTTATATTACAGCCGTTGGCAGAAAACGCTATTTGCCACGGCCTTGATCAAAATGGTATACTAATTGTAGACGTATCGCCGGATTATCAAAACAATATGATCAAAGTGGTTATTCAGGACAACGGGAAGGGGTTGGATCCGCAAATCCTCGAAACTATTCGCTATCCAGGTAGTTTGAATAACGGGGCGTTTGGTCAGGGTATAGGTTTACGATATGTTTATTTCATGCTTGAATCTTTTTATGGGGATCGTGCTTCAATGGTTGTTAATAGTAGACCTCTTCAGGGAACTACAGTTAAGCTCTTTTTACCACTCTGCTGAAGGAGGATGGGCAATGATTCGCGTATTGGTAGTTGAAGACGATAAGCTGGCGCGTAAAGGGCTAATTTCAATGATGCCCTGGAATTCTTATAACATGCAGGTTGTGGGCGACGTACCCAATGGCGCAAAAGCCCTGGAGTTTCTTGAAAATAATCCGGTGGACCTGATGTTTGTTGACCTTGCAATGCCTGTGATGTCGGGGATAGAGTTAATGGAGAGGGTACGGGAGATGTATCCCAACGTTAATTTTGTTGTGCTGACGTTTCACGAGAACTTTGAATACGTTCAAACGGCACTTCGTTTGGGTGCACTGGATTATATTTCTAAAGCAGAGCTTGAGTCTGAAGATTACGATCAGATTTTTCAGCGCATTGTACAGAAGATAGAAGAAAAGAGCAGGACGGGTGGATTGAATGCCGAACGCAGTTTTGAGACGAGTGTAAATGCCGAGGTATGGGAAAAGATAAAACGCCGTTGGTACCAGCTATACTGGCTGTATGATGATGAAGTATTTGAGGAGTTGTGTTCAGAGATAGAAAAAAACAATGTTCCGGTGCGTTATGTAGAGCAGCTGTTTATAAAGCTTTTGGTGATGATTGAATTGGCCACTGGGATCAAGAATGAAACTATGCCGGATATCAAAGATACTGAGAGTGCCCTCGAGTGGATGAGGAATTTCAGAGAGTCTTTGTATCATAAAGCTTTGCAATCTAAAGACCTGAGCAATATACCAGTGTGTATGATGAAAGCAAAAGCTTTTGTGAGGGAAAATATTGGTGAGAAAATTCGTCAGGAGGATGTGGCTTCCCACGTTAATATGAGCAGAAGCTATTTCTCACAGGCATTTAAAAAAGTGGTAGGGATTACGTTTAATGATTATCTGAAGAAGGAGAGAGTTGCTGTAGCCAAAAAACTTTTGCTTGAGTCAAGCCAACCATTGGCTAGCATAGCTCAGGCGGTAGGTTATGAAGATGTCAAATATTTCAACCACGTGTTTTATGAACAGGTTGGTATGTATCCGTCGGAATTTAAGCAAAAATTCTCTTCGTATAGTGATAATTGTTAGATGGATAGACAACAAGAATCCCCTTCCTGTTGCAAATCCGCATAGATGTATTATAAACATAGAACGGTACACCGTTTACTAGTATATTTTTCTTTAATATCATTAAGGTGTAAATATCAAAATGCTCGAAGGCTTGCTGGTTTTCGAGCACAAATGATTGGAAGGGGGAATTAACTTGATTAAAAAATTAATAGCGGTTGTGCTGGTATGTATGCTGGCGTTGGTGAGCGTAGCATGTTCCTCAGGGAGCAAAACTCCCAGTTCTGATGCCAATGAGAATACTTCATCTAATAATGAATCAGAAAGTACGCCATCAGAAAATGGCTCTTCGGAGGGTGAATCAAGTGGTGAGCCGGCATTTATGAAATTTCCTAAACCGGTTGACGTGCATATTGGCATGAGCGTGTCGCCGGTTGATAAGACACTGCCTCCAGGTGACAGTGCACAGGATAATCAGTATACTCGTTATTTACGAGAAAACTTTAATATCAACGTTATTGTGGATTGGACTGCAGCAGAGGGTGAGAACTACAATCAAAAAGTCAGCCTAGCAATTGCTTCCGGCGATCTCCCTGATGGGCTGGTGGTAAATGATCGCACTTATATGGTAAGAGCTGCAAAATCAGGGTTGTTGTATGATATTACGGATTTGTTTGAAAAATATGCTTCTAAGCAGGTAAAGGATATTATGGCCAGTACCCAAGGCCGTGCTATGGAAAATGCCAGCTACAATGGTAGGATGGTTTCACTTCCCAACATTACTGTTGATACCGATGGTATATATGTCATGATGATACGCAAAGATTGGCTGGATAAATTAAACCTTCCCGTTCCGAAAACTTTAAGCGATATTGAGAAAACAGCCAAGGCGTTTATTGAAAATAAGATGGCAGGGGATAATACCATAGGCATAATAGGTCCCGACAAAAATGGTCATCCTTACAGCACATTCTTGTTGTCATCTAACAATAGATTTGGATTTGACCCTGTATTTCAAGCCATGGATGCTTACCCAGGGTATTGGTTGGATGACGGTACAGGAAAAGTGGTATATGGCACTCTAACCGAGAACACAAAGAAAACATTGGAACTTCTTGCTAGATGGTATAAAGAGGGTATTATTGACCCTGAATTAGGTACAAGGGATTCTTCGGCTGAGGTTGTTAACGCTAATCAAGCGGGTATTTTCTTTGGACCATGGTGGAGCATAGGGTACGGAAATGGCGATTCGTTTAAAAATGACCCCAATGCCAACTGGCAGGCTTATCCGGTTTATAGCGATGATGGCAAGTGGAATGTGCGTATGAAAACGGTTGGTACAAGTTATACGTTGATCAGTAAAAAGGCAAGTGAAGATGTTGCTAAAGCAATAATAATTATGAACAACGTGCTTGTACGGGATGAGGGTATTTTTGATACTTCTGTTGCGATTGGCTGGTATCCGTTGCGCAATGTCATGGCACCAGCAGACGAGTGTGAATACGAATATAGAGAGTTGTGGAAGATTTTGAGAGGGCAGGCTGATCCTGAAGATTATAATATACCCGGTAATCCATACAAACTAATTTATGCGGATGCAAAAGCTATTAGAAATGTAGTTAAACCAGCTGATCTCAACAATGAAGTTCTCAATATTCAGGATTTTGATAAGAGTGATTTTGGTAAGTTCCAGCGCTTCTACTCGTTGCTGATAGGCAATCGCCCATATGCGACCATTACTCCTGACAAGAAGGTCTACAGCGTGACATACAACCAGACTGAGACCATGGAGAGAAAATGGGCTAATCTCCAGAAGTTAGAAGATGAGACTATTCTTAAAATTATCCTTGGACAAGAACCTATTAGTAGCTTTGATAAATTTGTAGAGAAGTGGAAGGCACAAGGCGGAGACGAAATAACCGCCGAAGTACAGGCTGAGTACGATAAGAAAAAATAAATGAACGTAATTGAATTAGGCGAGATGCTGGCATTCGGCGTCTCGCCTAATAAAAATTTTTAAGTTTAATTTTGAAATTTAAGGAGAAGTGGATTATGAAAGGCAAGAGGGGAAATGTCGAAAAACATTACTATTTAATGGTTTTACCAGGGTTGGTTTGGTTGTTTTTGTTCAGCATCGTTCCAATGGTGGGCATTGTTATGGCTTTTCAGGACTATAATCCGGGGCTAGGGATTTTTGGTTCTGAATGGATTGGATTGGAAAATTTCAGGTATTTAATGCAATTAGATGATAGTAAGCAGGTAATTATAAATACCCTCATTATTTCAAGCGGTAAAATTGTGCTCAATCTTCTTATTCCACTTATATTCGCCTTATTGTTAAATGAAGTTACGCAATTGCAATATAAGAAACTTGTACAAACTATCGTTTATTTGCCGCATTTTATATCATGGGTTATAATGGCCAGTATAGTTATAAATATATTTGGTTACAGGGGAGCCATAAACACCATTAGGGGTTGGTTTGGTTTAGAGCCTCGCTTATTTATGGCTGACCCGTCTATTTTTCGTCAGCTGGTCATAGGGACTGATGTTTGGAAGAGTTTTGGTTTTAATGCTGTGATTTTTTTGGCTGCATTGACGTCTATTAATCCTAATTTATATGAAGCAGCAACCATTGACGGTACTAATCGCTGGCAAAGAACATGGTATGTCACGTTGCCAGAGTTAAAATCCACCATTGTACTATTAGGGGTCCTGGGACTTGGTAACATTCTGAATGCGGGATTTGACCAGGTGTACAACTTATACAATCCTCTGGTGTACTCTACAGGGGATATTTTGGATACCTGGATCTATAGATTAGGGCTCACTAATTTGCAGTTTTCTCTTGCAACTGCGGCGGGGCTATTCAAATCGGTGGTAAGTTTTGTTTTGATTACTATCTCTTATGTGCTTGCCTATAAATTTGCCGATTACAAGATATTTTAGAGGGGGAATAGCTGTTGGTCAGGGATAGGACGTTTTGGTCTCGAGCTTTCGATGTCGCTAATATAGTAATACTTGGTTTGATAACTTTAAGCTGTTTGTATCCGCTGTGGTATACGTTTTGTTTGTCTATTTCCAATAAGTCAGCGGCTAATGCAGGGTTGGTTACGTTTTATCCCATTGGTTTTTCGCTTGTTTCTTATAAGGAGATCATAAGTGATATTAAATTTTTTAACTCTTTTTGGATATCCATACAACGCACTATTTTAGGAACCGGTATTTCGCTTTTAGTGGGAATAATGATGGCTTATCCGCTTTCAAAATCAAAGGACGAGTTTAGAGCCAGGGATATAATCATGTGGCTTCTCATCTTTTGTATGCTTTTTAATGGTGGATTGATCCCATGGTATATTACTGTTCGAAATTATGGTTTGCTGGATACTATATGGGCACTTGTATTGGCAGGAGGTCTGCCGATATTCAATACCATTCTCATCATGAATTTTTTTAGGAGTTTACCTAAGGATATTGAAGAAGCAGCGGTAATTGACGGTGCAGGGCCATGGCGTATATTATTTGGAATTGTTGTTCCCTGCTCTATACCGGTTATTGCGACTATTACTTTGTTCGTGGGTGTTTATCACTGGAATGAATTCTTTCATGGGCTGGTATTGATGAGCGATGCCACCAAATATCCGTTGCAGACATATATCCAGCAGCTGGTGGTGAGCATTCCCACGAATACAAGCTTGACTCCGGATCAATATAAAAGGTTGTCAGAGCTCTCAAATCAATCTTTAAACGCTGCAAAGGTGTTTATAGCAATGATACCCATGCTTATTGTTTACCCATTCCTGCAAAGGTATTTTGTTGCTGGAATTATGCTGGGAGCGATAAAGGAGTAAGAGGTATTTTTTAGGTATGTTTCATAACTGCTGGATCATGTTGGCAGGAGTAGAGTGGTACGGGAATGCAGCAACGAGTTTTCCATTTGATTTAATCGTCTAATGGTTTATGTGTTGCCTAGATATTCCATCAATGTATGCTAGATGTCAACTATTCTATCATAATTTCACGGTTATCTACCTATACCCATTATTTTGTAATCCATTTTGTAACTATGGAAAATATAAGTTAAGCCAACTTCCATTAACGATATATCGTTAATTTTATTTTACTATAGACTTTTTCGTTTGTCAACGATATATCGTTAATATTTTTGATAAAAATTTGGTATACTTCTCTCCAAAATAGAGAGGTAGTATACCATGACTATTAACGAAGCGATTTCCTTGAGGATCTTACAATTATGTAAAGAAAACAACATAACTATAAATAAACTTGCAAACTTGGCAGGTATACCTCAGTCAACGCTTAATGATATCGTACATGGGAAGAGCAAGAATCCGACTGTAAAGACTATATACTATGTTTGTTTTGGGTTAGGGATTAGCATGAAAGATTTTTTTGATTCAGAATTATTTTCTGATGTGACCGATGAAGACTAACCAGAACAAATAAGCTGCTCTTGAACTGGCTTAAATACCAGTTTATTGAGCGGCTTTTTTAATTTCGTAATAGTGCACTCTATACCACTAAAAATATTGCTTTTATTTTTTGAGGTAATTGTATACTCGACACAATAGCAAGGTTTACATTGGTGCAAATTCCACCTAATAGTGTTATAATATAAAAGAGCATGGTTTACTGGTTATAAGGTTTTAAAAAGGGACTTGGCTTAGTCACGGAGGAGTGAAAAAGGTGAAAAGGCTATTGAAATACTCGGTATATTATTTGGCAGTTTTGATTTTCATTGTATTCAATGTTGTGTTGCTCGACAGCTTGAAGTATGAAAAACCGGTTGAGGAGGAAATAAAGCCCAAAATAGTGCTCATAAGCCACGTTTATGCCAATCCTTACTGGAAACAGGTGAGGTTAGGAGCAGAAAAGGCTGCCAAGGAAAGAGGTGTCATAATAGATTTTCAGGGCCCAGAGAGTGCAAGCGTTGAGGAGGGCATACGGTTGATCAAGATGGCGTATGCTGCAAAGGTGAGTGGGATAATAGCCTATGTGCAGGATGAAACGCGATATAACGATGTCATAAATAAGGTCATAGAAGGTGGTATGCCATTAGTCACTGTGGATTCGGATGCCGAGAACAGCAAGCGCCTTGCATATGTGGGTACCGATAATGTAGAAGCGGGAAGAGTGGGGGGTAGAGAAGTAATTCGTCAGATAGGTACCGAAGGCAAGGTTGCTATAATTATGGGCGGCAAAAGTGTAAAGAATCAGATAGAGAGGGTGGAAGGATTTAAAAGCTATATAAGTAGCAACTCAAATATAGTTATAGCCGCCATTGAGTCATCAGACTCGTATCTGTTGGAAGCCGAGCTGGCAGCCAGAAAGATTTTAAATCGGCATCCCGATGTAAAAGCGTTGTTTTGTACTTCGGCTTTGGATGGGTTAGGTGCAGCCAAGGCGGTTAAGAGTTTGGGGCTTGTTGGGAAAGTAAAAATTATCTGTTTTGATGATTTGCCAGAGACCCTTGACAACATCGAGAAGGGAATAATTACTTCTACCGTGGTGCAACAGCCTTATGTTATGGGATATAAAGCCGTGAATATTATTATGGATAACATTGAAGGAAAAACTACGAAGGGGTTGTTTATTACAGATGTGTTGGTGGTTGATAAGGAAAACCTTGATGAGTTCAGAAAACAGCAACAGGAGTACTATAACGAAAGCCAGTAGCTTAAGGAACAAATTTCTTATATTTGCTGTGATTATTATATTGCCTATTGCTACTAGCAATGTCGTGTCTTTAATAATGAGCAACAGAATAAGCAGTATTTATAATATTATGATGAACAAAATGAGCATTACCAATGAAATTAAAAACAACTTAAACCAATCGTTTTCCCACTTTAATCAATATATATTGACCAACGCCGAAGAATCCAAGCGTCTTTATGAGTTTCATTATGATAAAGCTGTTGAAGATGTAGCGGCACTCCAGCAGGATTCGGACCTTAGAAGTAGATACATTTTAAGGGACCTTTTAAATTCCCTTGAAAGCTTTAAACAAGCAGCAGACCGTACTATTAAAGTTTATGACGATCGTTCTGGGGTTGATGTGTATTATGATGAATATGTTTGGACGAAAGAGATTGTATCCTATTGCAATACTTTTATATCAATGCTGAGTGACAGTTATTTCGACTATAATGTAACTATATATAGGGGGTTAAAGCAAAAGCAGGAGTATATCAATAAAATATTGATGGCTTATATAATGGTAGCATTGATGTTAAGCGCTATTTATACGCTGTTGTTCATAGGCGATATCACTAGAAAGCTGAAAGAGTTGGTAAGTGCCTCGGAAAAGGTGGTTAAAGGGGATTTTACCTATAACGAGGGCGAGAGGACGTATATTTATGAATTGGACATTCTCTCGGAGGCTTTCCGCAAGATGATTACCCACATAAGCAAATACATTGAATCTTTGCAGGAAAAAGCCGAGCTGGAAAGGAAACTTCAGGATGAGAAGATGAAGCTTTTGAGTTACGAAAACGCCCTGAAAGTGTCACAGCTAAAAGTGCTACAGGCGCAGATAAATCCCCATTTTTTGTTCAATACTTTAAACTGCATAAGCCAGACGGCGGTCAAGGAAAATGCCCATAAAACCGAAAGCCTTATAAGAGCGGTTGCCGGTATCCTAAGGTACAGCTTGAGCATGATGGATCGAAATGCCACTTTAGAGGAGGAAGTAAATGTTGTAAAGCAATACATGTATATTCAAAAAATAAGGTATGAGGATAGGTTTGAGTTTAATTTAAAGATCAATGTTGATTTGAAGAAAATAGTGGTTCCTGCGATGACTCTACAGCCTTTTGTAGAAAACGCCTTTATACACGGTATAGAGCCCAAGGAAGAAGGTGGGGTTATAAATATTGAGATAACCGAACAAGGAGGGTTCTGTACAATACTTATAGAGGACACGGGCTGTGGTATGGACGAGGATATGTTGAAAGAGATTATGTCAGATAGCCCGGAGCAGCGGCCTGTGGGACATACTACGGGGCTGGGCATAAGGAGCGTCGTCCAGAGGCTTAAGCTGATGTATAACCGTGATGATATCTTCTCAATTGAGAGTAAAAAAGGTTGTGGCACCAGGGTATACCTCAAAATTCCTATAAAGGAGTAGAGCAAGCCATGATAAGATTTTTAATTGCCGATGATGAAAAGTATGTTCGTGACTCCATAAGAGAAGTGATAGAAACTACATTTAAGGAGAAAGAAGAACAGATTGAAATTGGAGAGGCACGGAATGGAAGGGAGGCCATAGAGGTTTCCGAACGTCTAAGGCCAGATATTGTGATTATCGATATAAAAATGCCGGGGATTGATGGATTAAAAGCCATACAGGAAATTAGGAATTTTTTACCTTATGCTTATTTTATGATTCTTACAGCGTACGACTATTTTGACTATGCCGTGGAAGCAGTAAGGAATAACGTCAAGGAATATATTTTAAAGCCGTTTGATCGTACTGAATTGCGGAATAAAATCATGGATGCTGTTGAACACGTACAATCAGAGAAAGAAAAGCGCAAGAGAGAGATTGAATACCAGGAGAAGATATACAATTTGATTCCTGTAATGGAGAATGAGCTGAGCTATTCCATTGTCAATGATATGCTGGAAGTTATCGACGTTGAAATGTACATGGACTATTTGAACATATATTTTAAAAATTCGTTTTGTATGGTGGTAAAGCTAAAAGAAAAAGATAGCAACGGAACGATTTACGTTACAGAAGGATTAAAGGCGCAGATTGGCGAACATATAAAGCTTTTTTTGAACCAGCGTTATAAGGCTATAGGAAGCTATCGCTTTACCAAGGATTTGATTTATTTTATTGAGAGGCCACTTTCTAATGATACTGAGGAGACCAAATTAAATGTCATCAATCTGGCTTTAGATGTTAAAAGCGAGGTAAAGAGATTTTTTGGCATATCGGTTAAAATTGGATTAGGGAGATGTTATGATGGTATACATCTAATGCATGAGTCGTATCAGGAAGCCCGTGAAGCCTTGGAATATTCATCTGAAAATGTCAGTGTAGTTCATTATGAAGATGTAGAGCACCTGATAGAACAAGATCAATTTCTAGATGACAGGTTTAAAAATGGTTCAGGGGAAAAATTTGCTCTTTTTAAAGCGGTAGAGCAATATATTACCGATAACTTGAGAGAAGATATTAACCTTAAGGATACTGCTGCAAAATTTAATTTTAGCCCCTATTATTTCAGCCGTACCTTTAAAAAGGTGTTTGGGTATAATTTCTCTGATTATTTAAATTTGATTAGGATAAACAAAGCCAAGGAACTGCTTAAGGACGATTCCCTCAGCGTCAAGGAGATATGCTATTTGGTGGGGTACAATGATCCTAATTATTTTAGCAAGGTATTTAAAAAATATGAAGGGGTGACCCCCACCGAGTATAGGGAGAAATTGCGCTAAAGCTTGTACCGCAATAGAGTGCAGATGGGTAAAATATTGCTTTTTAAGGGGGCATGTTTTTAAAGCAACTGGGCATCTCATTACGTTGAGCATCGATTGCAAGAACTGTATAATGGGCATGGCTAATAAATCCTTATATTAAATGAAGGGGGAGCTCTAAATGAAGAAACTTATTATTCTTGTTTTGGCAGCGGCTATTATGTTGAGCATTGCCGCATGTGGTTCACCAACTTCATCCAATCCTTCATCTGGTTCTTCGGAGAAGAAGGACATTCTGATTGGTATTGCCATGCCCACCCAGTCTTTGCAGAGGTGGAATCAGGACGGGGCTAACTTGAAAGCACAACTTGAGGCTAAAGGATACAAGGTTGACCTTCAGTATGCAAACAACGATGTAAATACGCAGATACAGCAAATCGAGAATATGATCCTTAAAGGGAGCAAGGTTCTGGTAATTGCGTCTATCGATGGTTCAGCTCTTACTGATGTGCTTAAAAAAGCGGCTGAAAATGGCATAAAGGTCATTGCGTATGACCGCCTTATCATGCAGTCGGAACACGTTGATTACTATGCCACATTTGACAATTTCAAGGTTGGCGTTATTCAGGGACAGTATATCGAAGAAAAGCTTGGATTAAAGGAAGGGAAGGGACCGTACAATATAGAGATATTTGCCGGTTCACCCGATGACAATAATGCCACATTCTTCTACAACGGCGCTATGAGTGTACTACAGCCCTATATTGACAACGGTCAGCTGGTTGTGGTAAGTGGCCAAAAGGATTTTGTAACGGTGGCCATTCCAGGTTGGGATTCTGCTAAAGCTCAGGCAAGGATGGACAATTTGATCACGGCCTATTATGCGGGTGGGACCAAGCTGGATGCTATATTATCGCCCAATGATAGTTTAGCAATAGGTATTGTCGCTTCCCTTAAAAACAACGGGTATGGTACACCTGATAAACCCTATCCAATCTTAACAGGGCAGGACTGTGATAAACCTAATGTAATTGCCATGATCAACGGACAGCAGTCGATGTCTGTATTTAAGGATACACGGGTACTTGCCGCCAAGGTTGTTGAGATGATTGATGCTATGATGCAGGGCAAAGAGGTACCTGTCAACGACACTAAGACTTATCATAATGGGGTGAAGGTGGTTCCTTCATATCTTTGCGAGCCCATATATGTGGATGTCAACAACTATAAGGAGATATTACTGGATAGCGGTTACTATACTGAAGCCGATCTAAAACAATAAACAGCAATTTGGAATGTAAATTAGAAGATATCCAAACAAAAGAAGTATTTACAAGCCGAACAGAAGTTAGCTGTTCGGCTTGTAAATATGATGTCGAATTAATACAATGGCGTTTAGGGGTTGATAGAGCGGTGGAATACATTCTTGAGATGAGGAATATCACAAAAGTTTTTCCTGGGGTAAAAGCGTTGGATAATGTTAACCTCAAAGTCCGAAAAGGTGAGATCCATGCCCTTGTAGGTGAAAACGGGGCAGGAAAGTCCACCCTTATGAATGTATTGAGCGGCGTTTACCCTTATGGGACTTACAGTGGTAGCATTTTGTTTGAAGGCAAGGAATGCGCATTTAAAGGCATTAAGGACAGCGAAAAGACAGGTATAGTCATTATTCATCAAGAGTTGGCTTTAGTGCCCTCTCTTTCTATAGGGGAAAATATATTTTTAGGTAACGAGCGAGCGAAAAAGTGGCTCATAAATTGGAACCAGACTTATGTGCAAGCTGTAAAGCTTATGAAAAAAGTGGGGCTCAGGGAAAATCCTGCTACCCTTATAAAAGATATAGGGGTGGGCAAACAACAGCTTGTGGAAATTGCAAAGGCACTGGCCAAGAATGTAAAGCTGCTTATTTTGGATGAACCAACGGCTGCTTTAAATGAAGAGGATTCAGAGAATCTTTTAAATCTCCTGCTGGAACTTAAAAAAGAAGGCATTACTTGTATATTGATTTCACACAAGTTAAATGAAGTGCTAAAAGTTGCTGATTCCATCACAATTCTCAGGGACGGCCGTGTGGTTGAAACCCTTGACAAACAAAAAGATGATGTAAGCGAAGATAGAATTATCAAAGGGATGGTAGGGCGTGAGCTTACAAACCGTTTCCCCGAGAGGACGCCTAAGATTGGCGAAGTCATTTTTGAAGTAAAAAACTGGACTGTATATCATCCTTTAATTGAAGGACGAAAAGTGATTAAGAATGTAAACATCAAGGTGAGGAAAGGTGAAATTGTAGGGATATACGGCCTTATGGGCTCAGGCAGGACCGAGTTTGCCATGAGCGTGTTCGGGAAATCTTATGGGAAGAATATAAGCGGTAAAATAATAAAGAACGGCAGGGAATTGGTTATAAACAGCGTACGCCAGGCAATAGAAAACGGGTTGGCTTATGTTACTGAAGATCGAAAATCAGCCGGACTTATTTTGATCGATGATATTAAAAGAAACATCTCTCTTGCAAGCCTTGATAACATAAGCAAAAACCTGGTGGTTGATGAAAACAGGGAAATATACGTTGCTGAGGAGTATCGCAGAAAGCTCAATATTAAGTGCAGCAGCATATTGCAAAAAACAGGCAATTTATCAGGGGGAAATCAGCAAAAGGTTCTACTCAGCAAGTGGATTTTTGCTAAGCCTGATATACTGATACTGGACGAACCTACCAGGGGTATAGATGTAGGCGCTAAATATGAGATTTATAAAATCATAAACAGCCTTGCCGATGAAGGAAAAGCTATTATCCTTATTTCGTCTGAGCTCCCCGAGATTTTAGGGATGTGCGATCGAGTATATGTTATGAATGAGGGAAGGATTGTAGGGGAACTTTACCGCAATGAAGCATCTCAAGAGAGTATAATGAAATGCATTATGCAGAGCATTAAGGAGGTCGTGTAATGCAGCACATCAAAGACGTCTTTAAAAACAATATAAGACAATATGCGATGTTCATCGCTCTCATCGTTATAACTGTATTTTTTCAGATTCTTACCAATGGTACTTTGCTTTTACCCATGAATGTTACAAACCTGGTTTTGCAGAACAGTTACGTGTTAATTCTGGCTATAGGAATGACGCTTTGTATATTGTCGGGTGGCAACATTGACCTTTCGGTAGGGTCTGTAAGTGCCTTTATCGGCGCTGTTGCAGGAACCCTTATAATAAACATGAAAATGGATGTGGGTTTAGCCATATTTATCTGCCTCTTAATAGGGATAGCGATAGGGGTATGGCAGGGGTTTTGGATTGCTTATTTAAGAATACCCGCTTTTATTGTAACCCTTGCCGGGATGCTTATGTTCAGGGGGCTCACCATTGCAATGTTAAAAGGGCTTACATTATCGCCCTTCCCCGAGAAGTTTCAGCAAATAAGTGCGGGCTTTATTCCGGATATGTTTAAAGGCCTTGGTATCAGCTTAAATATTACGGCGCTTATGGTTGGAGCCATTATTTCCGTAATTTATGTGATCTTCCAGTTTAAGAAAAGAGCAGAACAGAAAAGATACGGCTTTGAAGTAATCACAATGCCGCTGTTTATTATGAAGATTATACTGGTTCTCATTGGTATAAACTTGTTTGCTTATTGGTTGGCGGCCTACAAGGGATTACCCATTATACTTGTTTTGATAGGGATTTTGGTCTTTGTATATTCGTTTTTTACCACCAAAACCGTCCCAGGACGTTATATTTATGCTATGGGCGGTAACGAGAAGGCTGCAAAGCTTTCTGGTATTAATACCAATAAAGTCTTGTTTTTCACCTACGTAAACATGGCTTTTCTTGCAGCAGTAGCCGGTATCGTATTTGCAGCACGTCTGAATGCCGCTTCGCCCCAAGCCGGTATAAACTTTGAGCTGGATGCCATTGCGGCCTGCTTCATTGGGGGTGCATCGGCTTACGGCGGTATAGGTACAGTTACCGGTTCCATTATCGGCGCGCTGGTTATGGGTGTGCTCAACAATGGTATGTCCATAATGGGTGTAGGCAGTGATATGCAAATGATTATTAAAGGCTTTGTTCTGCTGGTGGCCGTGGCATTTGACGTGCTGTCAAAGAACAGGGCAAGGGCGTAAAATTAATTCTTTAGTTAGGAAAAATAATCCCTGCCTTGAAAAAAGGCAGGGATTATTTTGTTTTTTGTAAAGAGGGCTCTGTGATTTGTGTGGGTATTATTATGCCGAGACGACGGGTAAGGGATGGAGGCTGGGCCAACATCCGTAAGGTTTGATGTTGATTAAACAACAGTTTTACTTAACCTCTATAATTATTTGGGTAGCAGGAATGCCTTCTGCTGAAGCGGTCAAAACGATATTGCCAGGCTCCCCGTCGGCACGCACAACTACCATGGCACGGCCGTAGTACACCCTGCGCTGGTTTCCCACGTACATCTCTTCGCTTACAGGGTTTCCACTGCCCACAGCCAGCACCGACCCCACACCGCTGGCGGTGAAATAGATGTTGGTATCTGCACTGTGTACGACATTTCCTTCATTGTCTACTACTTCAACGGTAACATAAGACAGGTCTCCAAATTTTGCGTTTAGCTTGCTGCGGTCGGGTGTTAAGCGAATAGCTGCCGGTTTACCTGCGGTCTTAAGGACGGTACGGGAAGTTTCAACGCCTTTTTCATTATAGCCCACTGCTTCAAGTGTCCCAGGTTCATAAACCACTTCAAACGAGGCTATATACCTGTTGGGCTTTCCAGCGGGTTTGCGGCCAAGCGACTTTCCATTGAGGATGAGTTCTACCTCGCTGTCCATGCTGTAAACGTCCACTCTGGTGGGCTTGCCCTCAAAACCCGGCCAGGTCCATGACGAAACCACGTCAGGCCATCCCCAGCGTGAGATTTCGGCTTCTTTACCGTAATATTCCGGCTTGTAAACCGCAATATACGGTGCTTTGGCGATGCCCCATACGCAATCGCGGTAATAGGACTGGGGCCTCTTAAATCCGCATATGTCGATATCTCCACAAAAGGCCTGATGCCACGGGTATTTACCCAGGAAGCTCTTTTCTCCGTTGTACCATACGTGTCCGATGCCGGCTTCGCCAAGGTAATCTATGGCGGTCCATACGAAATCCCCTATTACGTAAGGCAGATGTTCAATGGTGGTCCATATATCGAAGGCTTCCATCGGGAAAGACTCGGTGCCACAGATTATACGGCCAGGGAATTTCTTGCCATCGCTTTCATAACGCTTTAAAAGATAATTGTATCCTACCACATCCAATGGCTGTGCAAATTCTTTTGTGACTTCACTCCAGACATCGTAGTCTTCAGGCAGGTCTCCCAGCTTTACCTTAAGCGCTTTGACCGCTGTATCGTCCCACAGGTCGCACAGCGCATTGGTGATGGCCCTTGTGTTGTCCAGGCTGCGGATGAAATCAGCCAGCTTCCGAGCATAAATGTAACCTTCCGAACGCCCATCCCTCTCTATAATTTCGTTGCCCGTTGACCACATTATGATGCAGGGATGATTTCTGTCGCGAAGTACCATGGACTCTATATCCTTTTGCCACCAGTTTTCGAAAAACAAGCTGTAGTCGTTGGGGTTTTTACCCTCACGCCAGCAGTCAAATGCCTCGTCGATTACCAGCATTCCCAGCCGATCGCATGCATCAAGAAAAGCGGGCGAGGGAGGATTGTGTGCGCAGCGCACGGCATTGAAACCGTTGGCCTTTAAAAGTTCCACTTTGCGTTCTTCTGCCCTGTCATAGGCTGCCGCTCCAAGCAGCCCGCAATCGTGGTGTACACAGCCACCCCTGAGCTTGATGGAGACGCCGTTTAGCCGAAAACCGTTTTGAGGATCGAAGGAAATGGACCTTATTCCTATTCGGGTTTCAGTGGTGTCAATTACTATGCCGTCTTTTATAACCTCGCTTTTCAAGGTATAGAGATAGGGATTTTCTATTGACCACAGGTTTGCGGGCGATACAGTAAGTTCCTGCTGGGCTTCTGTCTTACTTTCACCGGGAACGTTGAGTTGTATCTCGTCCATTGCTGCTATACTGCCGTTATCTGTTAGTAGTGTGGAGCGAATAGTGACATTTTGGGGTTTGTCAGTAATATTTTCCACTGTAGTTTTTACACAGACGGTTGAGCAGTCGGGGGAGACTTTAGGGGTTGTCGCATATACACCCCAGGGCGTTATATGTACGCTTTCGCCTATCAGCAGCCACACGTGGCGGTAAATTCCTGAGCCGCTGTACCACCGGGTATTGGGCAGTGCACTGTTGTTTACGGTGACGCAGATGGTGTTGTCCTGACCGTACAGCAGATACGGGGTTAAATCGCAATGAAAACTGGTGTAGCCATACGGATGACGGGCTATCAGCTGGTTGTTTAGGTGTACTGATGCGTTCATATAGACTCCTTCAAACTCCAGAATAACCTTTTTGCCCTTCCACTCAATTGGCGCGTATATGGTTTTTTCGTAGATTCCTATGCCACCGGGGAAAAATCCGTTACTGGCCCCCGCCAGCGTGTTCGGGTCTCTCTTTTGAATTATGCTGAAGTCATGAGGTAGGTCCACTACAGTATACTCGGATGGGATTTCCTGATTGAGCGACGTGCTTATGAGCTTGAACTTCCATTTCCTGTCCAGGTTTTGTCTTTTCATAATTTACAAGACCTCCCCTTTAATCTCGTTTATAAAATTATTTCTACTCGAGTTTTAAATATTCCTGCTTGTCTTGTTTGCTAATTTTTCTCTTTTTAAATAATGTTTAAACTCTGGCTAGATTTTCTTTAAAACCCGATTCATACTGATTTGCTGATTAGCTGTGGGGGACAGGAAAAATCACCCTTATTGTTGTGCCCTGTCCTGGCTGGCTTTCCAGCTCTATTTTGGCGTTGTGGTGCATTGCACCGTGTTTCACTATTGAAAGCCCCAGGCCGGTGCCGCCCGTTCGGCTGGACCTGCTTTTGTCTACCCTGTAAAAGCGTTCAAATACCCTGCTTTGATGTTCTTTTGGTATGCCTATTCCGGTATCCGAAACTGTCAAAATAACCTTATTATCTTGCTGTAAGATCGTTACATCCACTCTGCCGTTCTTTTTGTTGTATTTTATGGCGTTATCGCATAGGTTGTATATCATCTGTTCCAGTATTTCCTCTATTCCAAGGACAACGCCTTTGTCTCCTGATACAGTGACGGTGACGCCTTTTTCTTTTGCCAGCGGTTCTAAACGGGCGCATACTTTTTTGGCCAGTTCCAGCAGACTCACTTTTTTTCGGGGGATGTCGATGTGCTCCTCGTCAAGGCGAGAAAGTTTTATGATGTCGTCAATGAGGGAGATCAGATGGCGAGCTTCATTGTATATGCGCTCGGCAAAGCGAGGGATGTCTTCTTCCTTTACCATTCTGTTTTTAATGATTTCGGCATAGCCCAGTATGGAAGTGAGTGGCGTTTTAAGCTCGTGGGATACGTTGGCAGAAAATTCGCGGCGCATTTGCTCGGCAGCATACCTTTCGGTTATATCCAGAATTAGGACTACTGCCCCTTTTACCTGTCCGTTGGCCCAGACGGGGTTGGCTGTAATACGGTAATGACAGCTGCTCATTTCCAATATTTCTTCGCAGTGGTCACCCTCAAGGGCTTTTTTTACCGCCGCTCGTAAAGTTAAATCACGGCTCAAGGTGATGATGTTTTTATTGAGGTAGCTGTTTCTATCGTGGCCGCCGAAAATGCGTATGGCGCTTTTGTTGATTGAAAGGATATCGGCTTTTTCATTGAGAAGTATCAAGCCTTCATTCATATTTTCGGTTATGGCATTAAACTCCTCGTGCTTTTCCCTTAAGGCGCGCATCTGATCCTCTATCTGCTTGTTCTGCTGGGCTATGCGCATGAGCAGGGGTGACAGTTCATCGTAGACCTCATTGGATAATGGATTTTGGAGGTTTAGCGCATTAATTGGCTCAACTATTTTTTTGGTCTCGCGGCTGGCAATAAGCAAGGCGAAAGCAATGGTGACGGCAGTGATGAGCAGTGTATAGGGCACCAAATTAAGCATGGCGCTGTAGACGCTGTCAACCACATTTGCTACTCTCAGCACCATGCCATTTCTGAGAAGCACGGCGCAGTAGAACGTCTGCTTGCCCAGCGTTCTTGAGAGGCGTACCGACTTTCCTATGCCATTTTTTAAGGCAGCTAATACTTCTGGCCTGTTTCTGTGGTTTTCCATGTTTTCTGGCTTTTCAGCGTTGTCAAACAATACAGTGCCATCGCTTGCTATCAGGGTGATGCGATGCGCCTTTGCTGAGACGTTCTGCAATACTGGAACCGGGTCCTCTACGTTTTCAAGGCTTGCCGAGATATAGAAGGCCTCTTTTTCTATTTCTCTCTGCATGATGTGGAATATTTGCCTGTATACCACTGCAAAGGTCATGGCGCCGGACAACAATATAGTCAACACAGCTAGAAAGCACATGCTCAGAAATATTCTGCGCTTCATCTTTGTCCTCCAATTCGGTAACCCACTCCCCGTATTGTCTCTATCAGTTCAGCCCATTTGCCCAACTTTTGCCTAAGCAAGCGTATGTGGACGTCAACGGTACGGGTTTCGCCGTCAAAATCATAGCCCCAAACCGCCTCAAGGATTTTGTCTCGGCTGAGAACAATGCCCTGATTTTCCATGAGGTAGCGCAGCAGCTCGAATTCTTTGTGTGTGAGTTCAAGTTTCTTTCCCTCTATGGTAACCTCGTATTTTTCGGTGTCCAAAGTTATGGGGCCTACTGTCAATATCTGTGTTGGTTGATTTCCCCTGGCCGATGTGCGGCGCAGTACCGCCTTGATGCGCGAAATAAGCTCCATCATGCCAAAGGGCTTGGTGATATAGTCATCAGCACCGCTGTCAAGGCCTATTACTTTGTCGTACTCGGTTCCTTTTGCAGTGACCATTATAATGGGTATATCTTTGGTGGTGGGGTGAGACCTCAATTTCTTGAGGACCTTAAGCCCGTCCTGATCTGGGAGCATTATGTCAAGGAGTATGAGCTGTGGTCTTTGATTTGACAGCGCCTCAAAGAAGGCTTTGCCGTTTTCAAAGCCACGGGCTTCAAACCCCACCGTTTGTAGCGTGTACACCACCAATTCCCTTATGTTATCGTCGTCCTCGACGAAGAATATCATATCCTCTCTCCACCTTTATGGACCCCTGTTATGGAGTATTCCACCCATTCGGCAATGTTGGTGGCGTGGTCGCCTATCCTCTCGAAGTACTTGGCGATCATGAGCAAATCAACCGCGTACTCGCCGTTTTTCTTGTCATTTCCTATCATATCTATGATTTCCTTTTTTACCTGATTAAATAGGTCATCCACCACATCATCGTAATCGATTACCGACCTGGCAAGTTCCAAGTCTCTCCTAACGTAAGCGTCTATGCTGTCGGTTACCATTTTGATGGTAGCCTTAGCCATCTCTCCTATGTGCACTGCATTGTCCAGGGTGTGCACATTGCCCAGCAGGATTATCTCGGAGATATCGGCTGCCTGGTCCCCTATGCGCTCCATGTCGGTGATCATCTTAAGGGCTGCCGAGATCTGCCTCAAATCCCTGGCTACGGGGTGCTGATGGAGCAGGAGCTTGAAGCACATGCTTTCTATGTCCTTCTCTTTTTGATCGATCTCAGTATCTATGCGTAGGACTTCACGGGCCAAAGAATCGTCATGGTCTATCAAGGCTTTAGCGGCCTTTGATATTGCCGCTTCGCATAAAGCCCCCATCTCTATCAGTTGCTGGTTGAGCAGCTCAAGCTGCTCATCAAAGTTTCTCCTCATTATCCAAACCTCCCAGTTATATAGTCTTCGGTGCGCTTATCCTGTGGCATGAAGAACAGCTTTTCAGTATCGTCGTACTCTATTACTTCGCCGTTTAGCATGAATATGGTTTTGTCTGAGATGCGGGCAGCTTGCTGCATATTGTGGGTGACTATGATTATAGTATAATTCTTCTTAAGCTCAATCACAAGGTCTTCTATCTTTGATGTCGATATGGGGTCAAGGGCCGATGTGGGCTCATCCATGAGCAGGACCTCGGGCTCTACTGCTAAGGCCCTTGCGATGCACAGCCGCTGCTGTTGCCCTCCCGACAGCTCCAGAGCGCTTTTTTTGAGCCTGTCCTTTAGTTCGTCCCATATGGCGGCTGCCCTCAAAGATTTTTCAACGATTTCATCCAGCTTTACCTTAGAGCGTATTCCATGGGTGCGCGGTCCAAATGCGACATTGTCATAAACGCTCATGGGGAAGGGGTTGGGCTTTTGAAATACCATGCCCACCCTTTTGCGCAGCAGGCTTACGTCGATATCGTATATATCCTGCCCGTCAAGCAGTATTTTACCCGTTATTTTGCAGTTTTCTATTAGGTCGTTCATGCGATTGAGACATCTGAGTAAGGTTGATTTACCGCAACCCGATGGCCCAATGAGGGCAGTAATCTTATTGGCTTCTATATCCAAATTGATGTTCTTTAAAGTGTGAAGTTCTCCATAATAAAGGTTTAGATCCTTGATTGTCACTTTTACCATATCCCATTACCCTTTCGTGATTTTTTTTGCCATCATATTTGAAATCCAGTTTATTATCATTACAACGACCAGCAGTACAACTGCTGTGGCGTATGCCTGATTTATATACAGCCCTTCGCTTGCAAGGACATACATATGCACCGATAAGGTGCGGCCGGATGACAGTAGATTTTTGGGAATTTCAGCTACTGTTCCGGCGGTGTAAAGAAGTGCTGCTGTTTCTCCGACTATCCTTCCTACGCCCAGAATGATACCTGATAATATGCCAGGCATAGCGCTGGGCAGCACAATTCTAAATACCGTGCGCAGCTTGCCTGCACCCAGGGCAAAGCTTCCTTCGCGGTAGGAATTGGGCACGGCCTTTAACGCTTCTTCTGTGGTGCGCATGATGACAGGCAGTATCATTATGGTAAGGGTGAAGGCCCCGGCCAAAAGGGAAAATCCCCAGCCAAGGGCTGTAACAAAGAACAGCAGCCCGAATAACCCGTAGATAATGGAGGGGATGCCGGCCAGCGTTTCGGTGGTCAGCCTTATTATCTCGATCAGCTTGTTCCCGTGCCTTGCGTATTCCACCAGATAAACGGCTGAAAATATGCCCAGGGGTACAGCCGTGAGGAGGGCCACTATCACGATAATAAGGGTGTTTATGACGGCGGGGGTAAGAGACACATTCTGGGAGGTATATTCCCATGCAAACAGGTCAGCCGTTATATTTGGAATCCCTTTAACGAGGATGTATCCGATGATAAACAGCAGAATAGTTACGGTAATGGTAGTGGATAATACCACCAGTAACAAAAGCACAAGGGAAATAGGAGACCTTCTGTACATCTTTAGCCTGTGATGTATACTCTGCACCTTTGTTTTAATCATCTGTTTGCCCTCCTTATAAGCAAGGAGAATGAGAGATTGATGATGAGTATGAATACGAACAGTACCACTCCGGTGGCGATAAGCGCGCCTCTGTGCAGTTCAGCTGCGTAGCCCATCTCAATGACGATGTTGGCGGTTAATGTCCTGATGCCCTTAAGCAGACCGGCTGGCATCCTGGCCTGATTGCCGGCCACCATTATGACCGCCATGGTTTCGCCGATTGCTCGACCAATGGCCAGTACCACCCCTGCCATGATACCCGAGGAAGCGGCAGGCAGGGTGATGAAGAACACGCTTTGCTCATGAGTTGCACCAAGAGCAAGGCCGCCCTGATAGTAACTCTCGGGGACGGCGCGTATGGCCGACTCGCTTACGCTTATAACAGTGGGTAGTATCATGATGCCCAGCAAGATGGAAGCTGTCAGTATGCTGCTGCCGTTGCCACCAAAGGTATCCCGCACCAGTGGTACCAGCACCACAAGCCCGAAAAAGCCGTACACCACTGATGGTATACCGGCTAATAGGTCGACTGCGGGCTTTAAGAAACGGTATATATACTTAGGGCAGAATTTGGCCATATATACAGCTGTTAGTATGCCGATGGGAACGCCTGTTGCTATGGCGCCTGCTGTTACATAGATGCTCCCCAGTATCATTGGAAAGATGCCGTAAATGCCGCTGGATGGCTTCCATTTTTTTCCTAGGAGAAAATGCAGTACTCCGATTTCAGCCATAGCCGGTATCCCGTTAACAAACAAAAATAAACAGATCAAGGCCACCGCAAAGATAGAAGTGCAGGCGGCCAGCAAAAACACCGTTTGCATTATTTTTTCTCTGAAATGTTTCATCGTTGTATCACCATCTTCTTTAAATTAAAATGACTGGATGGATTTTGTCGAAAAAATTTTTTGTTGGAAGGGTTTATCTGTAGGGATTTATTCCATAACCTCGGACCATTGCGTTATTTCGCCCGTGAAAATAGCCCTGACCTGCTTACTCGTTAGGTTTTCCACCGGATTTTCTTTGTTGACGATTACCACAAGGCCGTCCATGGCAATGGTAATGGGGGTCAAACCGGCATTGAGTTCGCTCTCTTTCAATTCTCTGGAAGACATGCCTATGTCGCATATGCCCTCTATGGCGGCGTTGATGCCGGCGGTCGAATCGTTGGTCTGAATCTCGATTTGTGCGTTGGGGTTGACTGCAAGGTAGGCCTCTTTAAGCTTTTCCATAAGAGGGGATACCGATGAAGACCCCGCCACTACTACTTTTCCTGTGGGTTTGTTTCCGCTGTAAGAAGGTTTGTTAGATACCGGTATATACCCATTTTCTTCAACCACTTTTTGACCGTCGCTGCTCAAGATAAAATCGATGAAGTCTTTTGTGATGTCGCTTATATCGCCTTTTGTGACAATGATAAACGGACGGGCAACCTTATATTGGCCGCTCTTTACATTTTCTACCGTGGGCTCAACACCGTCAATTTTAAGAGCCTTTACGGTATCGTTTAAAGAGCCCAAGGATATATATCCTATGGAGTATTTGTCTCCTGCGACAGACGTCATCATTACCGATGTATTGTTCGCTATACGTGCTTCTTCGGTGGTGTAATCAATCTTATTTCCGCTGCTGTCTTTCTGCAGAATGCCAAACAGCTCTACGAAAGCGCCTCTTGTGCCCGATCCCTCTTCGCGAGAAATTACGTTAATTTCTCGTGAGGTGTCAAATTGGCTACCATCTTTGCTGCTTCCGGAGTTGTTATCCTTAGATCCACACCCTGCAAAAAGGGTCAACATGAATATTGCGCATATGAATAGTGTTATTGTTTTTTTCATAACGTATTCTCCTTTCTAACATGAATTTATTTGATTTCATTAAACAGTATAAAATGGCAATGTAAAGTTGGAGACAAGCCTGTGTTAAATCTATGTAAAATATTTTTGTGTTTTAAATGTCTTCTAAAGGGGTAAACATAATAAATAAGAATTTTTGCTTTGATGATGGTAAATGGGTTTCTTGTAACCATTGCTTCCTTTGGTGGGTTAGTCAACCACAAGGGAGTAGAAAATACTTTGTTAGGAGATGATGATATGCCGGATTTGAAATTTAAAGCAAAAGCCTACAGTGAAAACCCCACCAAGACGGTGGTGGAGACAAGGGGATTTAAGATTGTCATCGATGAGCCTGAGAGCTTGGGCGGGACCAATGCAGGGGCCAACCCGGTGGAGTATCTGCTGGCCGCTCTGGCTGGGTGCATCAATGTGGTAGCCCATGTGGTGGCAAAAGAGATGGGCTTCGAAATAAGGGGCTTGGAGATCGACCTTGAGGGAGATTTGAATCCCGCAAGGTTTATGGGCAAGTCTACCGCTGACAGGGCGGGGTACAAGGAGATCAGGGTGAATTTAAAGGTGGATACCGACGCCGATGCCGAAACGCTGTCTAAATGGCTTGACGCCGTAGAAGATAGATGCCCGGTGAGCGACACCCTGTCCAACGGTACACCGGTAAAGATAAGCCTGGCATGAAAATGGTGCACAGGCTGGTTGTATTAGGAATATGGAGGGAGTACGAGGGAAAGTAATCTCATTCAATTTTTTGCGAGGAAGACGGTATAGAAATGTTGATGTGGAAGCGTCCGCACACTCGTGACTTCAGTCGAGAGTAAGGACGCAGTAGGGTAGGAACTACCCGAAGTTACGCCTGTGGAGATAGTAGGTTGCGAGGTCAATAGAGCAGGAGTCTCGCGGATTTGGTCGTGAGAGGTTCAAAACAGGATTAAGAAGGTTGTGCTCAGGAAAGCTATATTTAGTAAATGCCAAGCATTTAAAAAGAGGGGTAGCCCGAGGAGCCTATAAGGCTTTGATAGGGGGCTGTCCTCTTTTTGTGTTTTTACATATGAAAAGTCTAGCCACGTCATTGTTGTATGTTTTAAGGTACATCTTTTCTGTATCGCTCCTAGATGTCTATATCGTTTTCTATGTAAATTTTCAGCTGCTATTTGTTTGACATTTACCAATACACAACTTAAAAAGGGCGTATTGGAGCTGTGCATCCTTTATCAGTTGAAGGATAAGGAACTGTACGGTTATCAAATAATGAAGGCTGTTAAGGACCAGTTCAGCGATGTATACGATGGATCAATATATGCCATACTCCGGCGACTTAACGCTGAAGGATACACGCAGACGTATATAAAAGACTCTCCTAGTGGACCTGCCAGGAAGTATTACCGCATCACTCCGGCAGGTGTTGATTATCTTAACAGGACGATAGCGGAATGGCAGATGTTGGTTGAGGGAGTTAGGAGGCTGGGAATACCTTTTTAGGGCCTTGTCTAGAAAAAACTGTATTTTCCGCATTTGAAGAAATCGATGAATAGGTGTAGAATGGTTTATAAGGGAGGGGGATGTGTGGAGGTGTACAGCCTGGAAAATGCCGAAAGGTTTTTGAATGCCTTCAACAGGATCGAGAACTTTTTGAGGAAGGAGACAAACAGCAAACCAGGGGTTTCATTTGTGGAACTTGTAAGTAGAGCATCCAAATTCAACAATGTGGTGGATAAGTACAAAGACGATTTGAGGGAGTTTGCCCAGCTTAGAAATGCCATAGTGCATCAGACCACAGAACAGCCCATAGCCGTTCCTATAGATGAGGTGGTGCAAAGCATTGAATTTATAGCCCAGTACCTATTATCGCCTCCCAAAGTGATACCCACTTTCCAAAGAAAAGTGTTTACGATGTATGATGATGATAGCGTTAGAAACGCGATGATAAACATGTACAGGAAAAAGTACTCTCAGATACCTATATATACGAGGGACGGCGAGTTTGTCTTTCTCTTGACCACATATACCATAACAATGTGGATGGGCGAATGCATGGATAAAAATATATTGAATCCGGGAGATTACCTCATAAGGGATGTGGCTTGCTATGAGGCCAACTGTGATAACTATCGTTTTGTAAGTTCGCAGGCCACATTATTCGATGTCCTCGAGATTTTTCACCATGCTCAGCGTAAAGGCACCAAGCTGGAAGCCGTGCTCATTACCGACAGCGGTAATATTCAGGACAAGCTTATGGGCATAATTACTGTGTGGGATTTGCCTCAAATAAATGAGATACTTAATTTGTAGAGGGATGCTCTATAGGTTTATCAACTAAATTATTTATGAAGAGAACTTATATTATAAGATAAACACCAAGGTTGTGGTATAATTTTCATATAGAAAAAGTGCAATTTTAAATGGAGATCTAAGAGGTCTAAAAACCGAATCTGCAAACAAGCCAAAACAAAGCTTTGAGACTTTTCGAGAGCATACACAATACATCATAAGGAGATAATCTTTATGGATAAAAAGACAGTGGCGGATATATTGAATGAGATTGGGTTACTACTTGAGCTTAAAGGAGAAAACCCCTTTAAATCGAGGGCCTACTACAATGCGGCGCGTATTATTGAGGTCCTTGACGAAGATTTGGAGGCGATGGTAAAAGAAGGGCGTCTTAAGGATGTAAAAGGCATTGGGGAGGCCCTTGAAAAAAAGATTACCGAGCTTGTAACCACGGGAAAGCTCAAGTACTATGAGGAATTGAAGCAGTCTGTGCCTCTCGGCCTTGTGGAGATGCTCAAAATTCCCGGGCTGGGGCCTAAGAAGATAAAGACATTGTACGACAAGCTGGGCATTACTACTATAGGGGAACTTGAGTATGCCTGTATCGAAAACAGGCTATTGAGCCTCCCAGGCTTTGGCGAAAAGACGCAAAAGAAAGTCCTTGAAGGCATCCAGTTCATAAAGCAGTTCAGCGGCCATCATCTATATTTTGAGGCTTACGAGGAAGCGGTAAGGCTTAAAGAATATTTGGAGAGTACAGGCCTAGTTATAAGGTGTGAGATTGCAGGCAGCATACGGCGCAAGAAGGAAATCGTAAAGGACATAGACATACTGGCCACCTCCGCTCAGCCGGAAAAGCTTATGGAGTGCTTTGTGAATTACCAGGGCGTCAAAGACGTGGTGGCCAAAGGCGATACCAAAACCAGTGTCGTTTTGAATTCGGGTATCAATGCCGACCTGAGGGTAGTGAAAGATGAGGAATTTCCTTATGCTCTGCATCATTTTACCGGAAGCAAAGAACACAACACTGCCATGAGGCACAGGGCAAAGGCCATGGGCATAAAGATGAACGAGTACGGGCTTTTCAAGGGCGATGTTTTAATAAGGTGCGCTTCCGAAGAGGAAATCTTTGAAAAGCTCAATCTGTGTTATATCCCGCCTGAGCTCAGAGAAAATGCCGGCGAGATTGAAGCGGCCGAAAGAGGAGAGATCCCAGTACTGGTGGAAGAGAAGGATTTAAAGGGCGTATTCCATGTGCACACGACGTACAGCGATGGGCGAAACTCCTTATCTGATATCGTACAAAGAGCTCGGGAGCTGGGGTACAGTTACATAGCCATTACCGACCACAGCAAGTCGGCCTTTTATGCCGCCGGGCTCAGCGAGGAAAGGCTTTTGGAGCAATGGGAAGAGATAGAGGCTTTAAACAGAGAATACGATGATATAGTTATACTAAAAGGCATAGAGGTGGATATACTGCCTGACGGTTCCCTTGATTACGGCGATGACGTCTTGGAGAAGTTTGATTTGGTGATAGCGTCCATCCATTCACATTTCAAGATGGGCAGGGAAGAGATGACGAGGAGGGTAGTAAAAGCCATTGAAAACGACCATGTACACATTGTAGGGCACTTAACCGGCAGGCTTCTGCTTTCAAGGGATGGCTATGAAATAGATGTGTATGAGGTCATTGAAGCTGCCAGGGAACATGGCAAGGTTATTGAGATAAATTCCAGTCCCTACAGGCTAGACCTTGATTGGCGGTACATAAAACATGCAAAAGAAAGAGGGGTAAAGTTTGCCATATGCCCCGATGCCCATAGCATAGAAGGGCTTGAAGACGTGAAGTACGGTATTGGGATTGCCAGAAAGGGCTGGCTTGAGGCCAAGGATGTCATAAACACATATGAGATACAACAGGTTTTAGATTTTTTGAGAAATACGTAATATGGGGAAAACCAGGGATGTGCTCCCTGGTTTTTTTGTGATTATTTTTCTCTTCCATGCATATTGATAATATTGATAGATTTGATTAAGGTATTAACTTCAGCAAAAGATAATGGTGGATTTTGAGTATGGCTCGTATTTTTTGAAGTCTGTTAAAAAATTAATGATGTTTTAGGAGGGGGTTTAATGACGATATATGATATTGCGATTATTCCGCTTATCGTGGGCATAGTGGAGCTTTTAAAGCAAATCGGGCTTCCATCCAAGTTTGCTGCCCTTGTGTCGGTATTGCTCGGGATAGCCATTGGAGTGGTATACCTCTCGCCCGATGATATCAAAAAGGGAATACTTGTAGGACTTGCTCTTGGCCTGGCGGCATCTGGATTGTATTCAGGGACAAAGAGCACTGTTGAAGGGGTTAAAAACTTGTTTATTGCAAAAGATAGAAAGTGATTGTGTTTTATTTTTCTTGTTTGCGTTAGTAATTGGACAGAAAATTATGAATTGACATAGGATAAAATGTGTATTAAAATACACATGAGGAGGTGTATAATGTGAGGACCAACATTTATATAGATGAAAAATTGATAGAAGAAGCTAAAAAGCTTACAGGGTTAAAGACAAAAAAGGATGTAGTAAACCTGGCTTTGGAAGAGCTGATAAAAAATCGGAGGCGTAAAAATCTTTTGGATATTCAGGGTAAGATAAGCTTTGTTGAAGATTATGATTATAAACAAATGAGGGGAAATCATGATTTTAGTTGATACATCGGTGATGATAGCCTTTTTAAAAGGGATAAAAAACAAGCAGACTGAGAAACTGGTTATGATAATAAAAAATGATTTGCCTTTTGGTATAAATGATTTCATATATCAGGAAGTGCTTCAAGGAGCAAGGACTAAAAGAGAATTTAATTTATTGAAGGAATATCTTGGAAGCCAGAGGTTCTTTAATTTGAAATATGGGAGAAAATCTTACGAGATGGCGGCAGAGCTGTATTTTAGATGCAGAAAACATGGAATTACTATACGCAGCACCATTGATCTATTAATAGCTCAGACTGCTATAGAAAATGACCTGTATCTTTTGCATGATGATAGGGATTTTTCGTTGATGGCCAGTATAGAGCCGAAACTCAAGGAATATTGAGGTATATTTTGATAAATGGTAGTTGAATATGATATGGTAAAAGAGTATAATGGAGTAGTAGTTGTATTGTCATTTTGGTAGGGCGTATACAGGATTCAAAAATATTAGGAGGAAGTTATTATGGAGTATCCACAAATACCCGACTACCATCTTCTCATTGACCACCTGGTTGAATATGCAAAATTACGATATGAATACGGTGCGCAGGGCGTTGAAAGCATTCTTCAAGAAGTCAAGAAAAGTTTAGAAGATGCTATTTCTCGTATAAATCAACTGCCAATTGATGAACAGATGGCTCGACAAGAGCCAAATTCTTTAAATGAAATTCGTAGTTTAAGGCTGGATGGGCCTAGAAGGTTATGGAAAAAATTTCAAAAAGATAAGTATGTGGAGAAATTGGAAGGAGCCCTTCTTGCGCGTATGGCAGGTTGTACCCTCGGGGCTATTGTGGAGGGTTGGTCAATAGAGAGTATGCAAGAATGGGCTAATTTTATTGGCGATCCTTTTCCGCCTGTTGATTACTGGTCCCAGGCTAAGAATCCTTCAGATATTTTACTCGCTTCTTTGATTTGTTGTTAGGAGCTAATTGCGAGGTAAATATAGCTTGCAGGAATTCTATCCATAAGTTTATATACGCTGCCCAGCGTAGCGTTTTATTTATTGTATGATATTTTAGATGTGTAATTTTATGTTTTAAAGGAAGTGTGGGTTAAATGAATGTTAGGCTGGAAAATTTGATGCTCAAACATCGTAGCCATGAACCTGGCCAGCCGGTACGTTTGGCTCTTGAATTGGTGGAACCGGGGGACCTGGAAAGCTGCCAACAACCCGAACGCGTTACAAAACAGCTCCCACCTGGTATAACTTCAAGGATGTTATATAGGGACATTATAAGGATAGCGTGGCCGGCCTTTTTGGAGTTTATTCTTACGCAGCTTGTATCCATGGTAGACATGATGATGGTGGGCCAGTTGGGACCGTGGGCTATTGCGGCTGTGGGGCTTACAAATCAACCCAAGTTTTTGCTTATGACCATGTTCATGGCCATGAATGTGGGGGCTACTGCTTTGGTGGCGCGGTATAAAGGCGAGGGGGATCAGCTTAAAGCAAATATGGTTTTACGTCAGGCATTGCTGCTCACGTTTGTGTTATCTGCGGTTTCTTCGATTATAGGATTTGTATTTGCTGAGCCTATGGTGCGATTTATGGGAGCAGCCGATGAGCAGACTTTGGCCGGTGGTACTATTTATTTGAAGATTCAGATGGTGGGGTTTGTGGTTTTGGCTCTAACCAGTACTATCACGGCGGCTCTCAGGGGTATAGGTGATTCAAGGACAGCTATGATTTATAATTTAACGGCCAATGTAGTCAACGTGATATTTAACTATATGCTGATATACGGGCATTTTGGTTTTCCCAGGCTGGAAGTAGCGGGTGCGTCTATCGCCACCGTCATTGGGCAGTGTGTGGCCTTTGTGCTGGCCGCACTTTCTATCCTTGGAGCTAACCGGTATCTCAGTATTAGCTTAAAGGATGATTTCCGGCCCAAATGGGATATAATAAAAAGCATATTCAACATTGGTATGCCTGCGGTGGTTGAGCAGCTGGTTATGAGAGTGGGGATGATAGCCTATTCGATAACGGTTGCGTCTTTGGGGACGGTGGCTTTTGCTACCCACAACGTGTGTATGAATATTCAATCCATGTCGTTTATGAATGGTCAAGCCTTCGGCGTATCTGCCACTTCGCTGATGGGGCAAAGCCTAGGGAGAAGGCGGCCTGACATGGCCCAGGCCTACAGCAGATATACAAGGCGTATGGGGATGATTGTTTCCCTGGTACTTGCAGCGATATTTATCCTGTTTGGCGAAGAGATAGTGAAATTGTACACTGACGATGAAACTGTTATAGAAGATGGGGCTAACATACTTAAATTTGTGGCTATCATGCAACCTTTCCAATCTTCCCAACTTATTCTGTCAGGTGCACTTCGAGGTGCGGGAGATACCCGGGCTATAGCCTGGATTATATTCATAACCGTATTGTTGGTGCGGCCAGGGTTGGCCATGTTTACCATCCATGTGCTGGGATGGGGCCTTGTAGGTGCCTGGATTGCATTGATGGCAGACCAGTTTCTAAGGTCGTTTCTAGTGGTTTTGAGGTTTAATTCAGGCAAGTGGAAAACTATAAAAGTGTAGCGAAGAAGGAGATTGGTGTATGCAACTACCATTTGAGCTGGCTACTGCAATAGAGGAGCAGCTTGCCTTTATATCCGCCAAAAAGCTTTCGGCTGTTGTGACTAGCCTTTCTGAAGATTATCGCAGCCGTAGGATATTGAATGGAGGGACTAATGCTTATATTGGTACTTACGAAGAAGCGCTTGCTTATGTGGCCTTCAGGATGCCTGCTACATTTGCTGCTGCATATTTTGCCCTGTCACAGGCAAGGGAACGGCTACCTGACTTAAAGCCCAAGACGCTTTTGGATGTAGGGGCCGGGCCGGGGACTACCATGTGGGCTGCCACTATGGTATGGCCAGAGCTTAATCACATAACCCTCATTGAGCGAGATCAAAAGATGATGGATATCGGCAAAGAATTGGTTAAATATGCTAAATTGCCCTCTATAAGGCAGGCAGAATGGATAAAGGCTGATGTGATGGGCGAGTGGGACGTTCCTCAGCATGATGTGGTTATAGCCTCATATGTACTCAACGAGTTGCCTCAGCAGAGCATAGGATCGTTTGCGTTAAGGCTGTGGGAGAAAACAGGCTCTCTTTTGGTTTTCATTGAGCCGGGAACTCCGGCTGGATTTTCATTGATAAAACAAGTGCGACAGCGACTCCTGGTAGAGGGAGCTAGCATTGCAGCTCCCTGTCCCCACGGCAAATCCTGCCCTGTTGCTGAGGACGACTGGTGCCATTTTTCACAGAGGCTTAATCGTAGCCGGTTGCACAGGCAGGTTAAAGGGGGCATTCTCTCATATGAAGATGAAAAGTTTTCCTTTGTGTGTTTGTCACGCGTCCCTGGATCAGATATAAAAGGTATAGTAGTAAGACACCCGCAAATAAAAAAGGGGCACATCTCTTTAAGAATGTGTACCCCTGAAGGGATTGTAAATATAGCTGTTAGCCGCAAGGAGAAGGAAAGGTTTAAACAAGCCCGCAAGCTGGATTGGGGTTCGATTGTACATTGGTAATATATGTTACCTTGCTGCCTACGAGGCATTATTATTTTTCATGGTAAAATTTATTCAGCGCTTTAGACCTCATTCTCATTTGGCATAGGCTGCATTTAAATCCGCTTCTAAATTCGCACTGTCGCACTGCTCCAGCTCTTTGCACAAAAGCGCACGGATATAGCCGCGATCGGTGGACGTGGAATGGATATAGAACCCCATTCCGTAATAGAAGCGTATGAGTGATGTCATTTTTGAAGCGGTGTGAAGTGTAAGCACGCGCAATCCTAACTTCCTGGCTTCTTCTTCTACTGCTTTGATGAGGGCTTTTCCTACACCGCAATTTTGTACCTGCGGACGTACGCCAAAACGGCTGATATAACCCACTCTGCCTGGAGGCAGAACCTCTAGGCGGATAGTGCCCACAGGTTGACCGTCAAGGAAAGCTATCAATATGGTCTTTTTCCGCATTTCTTCCAATATGGTGTGAGGGGTTTCCTTAAGTGCTGCTACTTTATCGGGAAGGCCTAGTTCCCTCGCGTATTCTTTGAATGCTTCTTGTACGATCTCGTGTATTGCAAAGACGTCCTGTTCACATGCTTTCTTTATCACCAGATCCATCTTCACTCGTCTCCTTTTCACATGGAAAATCGAAGTCTTTGTTAATATTGCCTATCTCCCATCAGGAGCAGCATAATTGCTTTGTGAACATGCAATCGGTTTTCAGCTTCGTCAAATACTGCCGATTGTGGACCGTCTATGATATCATCGGTTACTTCTTGACCGCGATGGGCTGGCAAGCAGTGCAGGAAGATTGCATCGCTTTTAGCGTGGGAAAACAGCTCCCTGTTTACCTGGTATGGGCCAAATACTCTTACACGAGTTTCAGACTCGTGTTCCTGCCCCATGCTGGCCCATACATCGGTATATACCACATCTGCATCCTTTATGGCTTCCACCGGGTCATTGGTTATCAATACTTTGGCTCCTGTGGCCTTTGCATTTTCCTTTGCCATTTTGACGATTTTCTCTTTTGGTTCATAACCCTGGGGAGAAGCTATTGATATGTGCATCCCGACTTTGGTGCAACCGATAAGCAGGGAATGAGCTACGTTATTCCCGTCTCCTATAAAGGCCAGCTTGAGGCCGCTTAAAGTGCCTTTTTTCTCGTATATGGTCATAAGGTCGGCCAGTATTTGACAAGGATGCAAAAGGTCTGTAAGTCCGTTTATGACAGGTATAGAGCTATATTTGGCAAGTTCCTCTACGTCTTCCTGTTTGAAGGTTCTTATCATTATACCATCAAGGTAACGGGACAGTACCCTGGCGGTGTCGCTTATGGTTTCGCCTCGGCCAAGCTGAATGTCGTTAGCGTTTAAAAAAAGGCCATATCCCCCAAGTTGGTAAATGCCTACCTCGAACGAAACCCTGGTTCGGGTGGAGGACTTGGTGAATATCATGCCCAAAGTTTTACCTTTAAGATAAGGATGAGGGATATTTGCCTTCAGCTTTTTCTTAAGGTCAAAAGCGGTACTCAATACCTGGTATATTTCATCCTGGCTGTAATCCTGCAGGGTTATAAGGTGCTTTTGCGAAAAAGGTTTTTGCGGTTTGTAGTTATACAGGTCTATCACGTCATTTCACTCCTTTTGCAGTTTTTCTGTTAACCGGTATTGTTGTTTTATTGCGGAATTACTTTTTGTCTTTTACAAAGGCAACCATTTTTAGCTTGATTTGTCATCTTGTTTAGACTGTTTTATCTATAAGTATTTGTGAATATTTGCTCTAGGGCATCTATCAGGCCGTCAATCTCTTGCTGGGTGATCACCAAGGGAGGTACAAACCTCAAGGTGTTGTGCCCGGCGCAGTTTATTATGTATCCATGGTTTAGCGCTTCTTTTACTATCTCTTTGCCGGGGATAGACGGGTCAAGCTCCATGCCCAGCATAAGTCCTTTTCCTCTCACGTCTTTTATAAAGGGGTATTTATCTTTTAGGTATAGAAGCCTTTGTTTAAAGTACTCTCCCAGCTGGGCACATCTATCAATTAATCCTTCGTTTAGGAGGGTGGTAATCACGGCTGTGGCTGCTGCGCAAGCAAGAGGATTGCCGCCAAAGGTTGAGCCGTGGCTCCCCGGCTCAAAGGCCGATGCCGCGCTTTCTTTGGCTATTATGGCTCCTATCGGCACGCCGCCCCCCAGCCCCTTTGCAAGCGTGATGATGTCGGGTTGTATGCCAAAGTGCTGATATGCAAACAGCTTACCGGTTCTTCCCATTCCAGTTTGAACCTCGTCGAGTATGAGTAAAATGCCCTTTTCCTTGCACAGCTGTTCTACGCCCTTTACATATTCATAAGTGGCCTCTATGACTCCACCTTCACCCTGTATCAGCTCTAGCATGATGGCGCACGTGGTATCGGTAATGGCACTTTTTAGTGCTTCCAGATCGTTGTAGGGTATGCTTTTAAAGCCCGGTGGCATGGGCACAAAGGGCCTCTGATATTTTTCCTGACCTGTAGCAGCAAGGGTAGCCAGAGTTCGTCCGTGAAAAGAATTTATGGCCGTTATTATTTCATATTTATTCACGCCCTTGTCCCAAAAGTATTTTCTGGCTAGTTTGATTGCTCCTTCATTGGCTTCGGCTCCGCTGTTTGCAAAAAACACTCTGTCACCGCAGCTGTTTTCTACCAATAACTTTGCCAGCTGGGCCTGGGCTTCGATGTAAAACAGGTTTGAACAGTGGATCAATTTCTTTGCCTGGGAAATAATTGCCTCTACAAGAGCAGGATGTCCATAGCCTAGCACGTTTACAGCTATCCCAGCAACAAAGTCGATATATGCTTTTCCTTCTTTATCGTACAAAGTAGATTGCTGTCCGTATTCAAATGCTACCGGTAATCGGTCCCCAAAAGTATTCATGTAATACTTTTTATCAAGGGCTATTATTTCCTGTATATCCATCTTTTGACCTCCTTCTGGATTTATGTTTATAATTATACACTAAAATGAATAAAAATGCAAAGGGTTTTAACAAAAAAGCCGAGCTATTGCTCGGCTTTTGAAGTGGCCTTTTAAAATTGTGTCTTCTCCTCTAAATAATCTTCTACCTCATCCACCTTGATTCTTATTTGCTCCATGGAATCCCTGTCTCGGATTGTAACGGTGTTATCTTCCAGCGTATCGAAATCCACGGTGATGCAGAATGGGGTTCCGATCTCATCCTGACGCCTGTAACGCCTGCCGATGCTACCGGTCTCATCGTAATCTACCATGAACTTCTTGAGTAGTTCATGATACAGCTGTTGTGCCGGGTCACGTAGTTTCTTTACCAGGGGCAGCACCGCTGCTTTGAAGGGAGCCAGGGCGGGATGTAGCCTTAGTACCGTCCTCAAATCTCCGTCTTCTAATTGTTCCTCATCGTAGGCGTTACACAGGAAGGCCAGCATTATGCGGTCAACGCCTACCGAAGGCTCTATACAGTAGGGAATATACTGTTCATTTGTTATGGGATCTAAGTAATTGAAATTTTCGCCCGAATATTTTGCATGCTGTTTTAGGTCAAAATCGGTTCTGTTGGCTATTCCCCATACTTCCCCCCAACCGAAGGGGAACTTGTATTCTATATCGGTGGTGGCTGTACTGTAATGGGACAGCTCCTCCGGTGTATGATCCCTGAAGCGGATGTCTTCTTCTTTCATCCCTAGGTCTATGAGCCATTTTCTACAAAAATCCTTCCAGTACTGAAACCATTGCATGTCTTCACCGGGTTTACAGAAAAATTCTAGCTCCATCTGTTCAAATTCCCTGGTTCGGAATATAAAGTTGCCGGGGGTAATTTCGTTGCGAAAGGCCTTGCCTATTTGACCGATGCCGAATGGAATCTTTTTGCGAGATGTCCTAAGGACGTTCTTAAAGTTGACGAATATGCCCTGTGCCGTTTCAGGCCTTAAATACAGTTCTGATTTTGAATCTTCAGTGACGCCCTGAAAGGTCTTGAACATCAGGTTAAAGTACCGTATTGAAGTGAAATTGTGTTTACCGCATTCAGGGCAGGGAATTTGATGTTCGCGTATGTAGCTCTCCATCTGCTGGTCGCCCCATCCGGCCACCGAGGGATTGGGTATACCTTGGGCTGCCATGTAATCTTCAATCAATTTGTCGGCACGAAAACGGGCTTTACATTCCTTACAGTCCATCAATGGATCGTTAAACCTCTCTAAATGGCCAGAAGCCAGCCAGGTACGGGGGTTCATGATGATGGCTGTATCCACGCCAACGTTGTAAGGACTTTCCTGAATGAATTTTTTCCACCAGGCTCTTTTGATGTTGTTTTTAAGCTCCACTCCCAGAGGGCCGTAATCCCAGGTGTTGGCCAGTCCGCCGTATATCTCTGAACCGGGGTAGATAAAGCCTCTGTTTTTACATAGAGCTACTATCTTGTCCATCTTATCCTGTATATCCACGCTATGTATACCTCCTCATCATCGATTTGACTTAAGGTTGCTTTTGCTTCAAAACTGTGAATGTTCACGGTTATCAAAATAATATCATACTATGGGTACGGTTTCAACCGCTGTGTGTTTACTAAAATATTGCAGATTTAGAAAAAGTGAGTCGTTAAAATACAAGTTTTAAATTTTCTGTGAACATCAGCATTGTATTTTATGTCAAATTGCAGTACAATATAGAACAAGTGAATATTTTTTTATTTTTTCGTGATAACGTTAGAGGGGAATGGGGAAGAGAGAGCAAAATGTTGGAGAGGGATTTTGTCGTTGAAAACGAAATAGGCCTTCATGCCCGGCCTGCTGCTAAGTTTACAAAGGTTGCGAATAGCTATAAATCAGATGTTTTTGTCATAAAAGATGGGAAAATAGGCAATGGGAAAAGCCTGCTGTCCATACTCGCGCTGGGGATCAATAAGGGATGTAAGTTCAAGGTCCAGGTGGTGGGGCCTGACGAAGCAGAAGCTTTGTGTGGTATTACCAAACTTATAACCAGCAATTTCGAAGACTGAACCGCCAGTTAACCTGGCATTTTTTAATTTAAGCAGAGACATTTTCGATGTGAATGTACTCATTCGGTTACGCCGACCTCAAATCTACTTCATAAAAAATTACAGAAGAAAAAATATCCAGATATATTTTTTAAAATTTGCAGCACACTATAACCGATGGTTTTAAAGGAGGTAGGTGAACCGATGAACGGTGGAAAGTATGCACAGTATGGGGTTTATTGCAATCCTGAGGTTGTTGAAAAAGGTAAAGTGGTTAATTTGACATACGAAGGAATACTAGCTCAGCATGGCGCTGACAGAGTTTTTGCTTGCATAGGTTACGGGCCCAATAACAAGTGGTCAGATGTCTCGCTTATTGAGATGAGAAAAGTGGGCCCTCACAAGTTTGAGAGCCAATTTGCCATAACCAGCAAGGGTAACCTGAATGTGGCTTTTAAGGACTCGGCTGACCATTGGGATAACAACAATGGCCAAAATTATGTGTTTGCTTCCAAGTGAGCTTGCTAATTTAAAGCCCTATCCTCAAGGTGCATCGGAGCCTGCAGAATGCTGCTTTTCCGCAGGCTTTCTTTATTGTATCGCCTTGTAAAGAAGGACGTGTTTTGTGGTATAAAACCGGAAAATTGGGGAAATATTGAGAAGAGGAAAATACTACGATAAAAGTAAGAGGGGTTTTGTGTGGTATGAAAGTTGACGAGATGTTGAGGGAGTACACCAAAGAAGGAAACAAGAAATTGGATAAGCAGTATAGCGGTACGCGTCAGGCTATACTGGACCTAGCCAAGGATAAGGTGCGCGAGTTCATAAAGACTGCCGATGTGGGTCTGGATAAGGATAGCAGAGAAGTGCTGGTTCTCATCATTGCAGGAAGCATGATGCAGAGCTTTTCCTTGGGATATGGTATAGGCAAGCTAGAGGGTAAGACCGATAAGCAAATATACTTGTAGTACATATAAAATGTAATAAAGCAATATGGACTTTGTGTTAAATGACGAGTATAATAAAAATATAATTTTTAAAATGGCAATATTTGCAGGATGTGGACGGTGCAGAGCACAAGGCGTCGAAATTTTGAATTGACCGATTGAATGGCACTTTAAGCATGGTTTGGGGGAATTTATAAATATTATGGATAGGTTGGCTTTGAAGTTAAAAAAAGATCTCCGCGGTATAGTTTACATAATTGCAGTTTCGGTGCTGTTGTTTATATTGCTTGCTCGCTGTGACCACCTTTTATACCATATTTTTTCGTCGGATTTTTTTTTAACGTGGCATATTTTTTTGGAGCTTTCCAGCATTGTGATGGCGTTTGCCGTGTTTGCGGTTACCTTTTACACGTTTGAGGAATCAAACCGTTTAAGGTCGATGGTTATTGCCTGTACTTTTCTGGCAGTGTCCCTGCTTGACCTGTTCCATACCCTTTCCTATAAAGGAATGCCGACATTTTTGACCAAGTCTTCGGCTGAAAAGGCTACGACATTTTGGATACTGGCACGCCTTACCATGGCATGCGGGATGCTGATGTCCAATTTGGTACCCTGTGATAGAAAGGTGAGAAGCTTCGAGGGATTATGGGTTTTTCCAACTATAGCTTATTCGATTTTTTGGCTTATCATTGTAAATTATTACCTTGACTATCTGCCGACTTTGTTCATAGAAGGGAAGGGTTTGACGCCCCTTAAGATATACCTTGAGTATTTGATAATACTCATTCAACTGGTGACAGCTATTTTATTTTTGAGGGCATATTTGAAAAGAGATTGTGAGGATAAAGGGTATATACTCATCGTAAAAGGGTTGATTTTTAGCATCTTTAGTGAGTTAGCATTCACGCGATACACCAATGTGTATGACACCTACAATTTTCTAGGACACATGTATAAAATCGTAGCTTATTATCTCCTGTTCAGGGCTTTATTTGTGCAAAACGTGCAGAAGCCTTACCAGGAATTGAGGGCAGCTGAAAGCCAGTTGAGCGTTTATGTAAACAATCTGGAACAGCTGGTAACGCAAAGGACTGCCGAAATCACAGCAGCCAACCAGAGCTTGATGAAAAATTTGGAGTATGCCCGAAACATCCTTTTAGCGCTTTTACCTACCACCTTTCCTAACGTAAAGGGAGTGGAATTTGCGGCCAGGTATATGCCGTGTGAGAAGGTGGGTGGCGATTTTTACAACATTTTCAAATTGGATGATGAGAGGATAGGCATTCTTATAGGGGATGTGGCGGGACACGGAGTGTCTGCGGCCATGATCAACGTGTTTATAAATCAAAACATAAATTTTAAAAAGGAGTATGATGATGGACGCCAGAAGGTGTTTACCCCCAGGGGTGTGTTGATGAACTGTTACCATACCTATAACGAGATGCCGTTTCCCGACGAGGTGTATGTGGTGATGCTTTACGGCATATACAATGTCATCAACCGAAAGTTTACCTATGCTTCGGCTGGCATGAACACCAATCCGCTTATTATCAGATCTGATGGGCAGGTTGAGGTTTTGCAGGCCGAGGGGTTTCCTATATGTAAGTTTGCCCCCTATTTTAAACCATCTTACAAGAGCAGAACGGTATATTTGGAACCGGGGGACAGCCTTGTATTCTATACCGATGGCCTGATAGAGATTGACCCTGCTGAGCCCGAATTGTTCTCTCAGGATAAATTAGTAGAGTTTGTAAAAGGGCTGAAGAATGCCTCGGCCCAGGAGATATGCGATGAAATCATCGATGCATACCATGCGCTTCTGGGGGACAGGCAGATGCTGGATGACGTGACGGTTCTTGTTGTAAAGGCTTGTAAGGATGATGTATAATTTTTATGAAGAGGGTTGCCCGTGAACTTTGTGAGCAAAAGGCAAACGTTGAGCAAACGCAAGGGTGATATATGTTAAGGAAGTCAACCTTGGAGGTAGATGTTATGGAGAAAAGGATTGGCGTAATCGGAATAGTGGTGGATGATTACAGGGAATCTGGCGAGCAGGTTAATGACTACATAAGGGAATATTCGCATATCATAGTGGGGAGGATGGGTATTCCTTACAGGGAAAGGGGAATATCTGTAATCGCCCTTATAGTGGAAGGGACGACGGATGATATAGGCGCATTTACTGGAAAGCTTGGCAATTTAAAAGGGGTTATGGTTAAAACCGCTTTGACTTCAAAAAAATTTTACGATTGATGGGGAGGGATTGTTATAAAAAAAACCACCCATTTCATCAGCAGGACAGCCATCCTATTGGCTTTAGCGGTGCTTTTCCAGTCCTTGAGGCTGGTTATGCCTATGCCTGCTCTGGTGGACCAATATGTGGTTGGATCGCTGGTGAACCTTTGCTTGATTGTCGCAGCGGTGATTGTGGGAATTGAGGGGGGATTCATAGTTGCAGTTTTGACGCCGGTTATAGCTTTTTTGCAAGGTGTTCTCCCAAACCCGGTATTGGTCCCATTTGTAGCTCTGGGCAATGCTGTCATTGTCAGTTTGGTAGCGCTCCTTTATGGGAAGAACAGGTATGTAGCCATGGCGGCAGGGGCTTTGAGCAAATTCCTGGTTTTATACATAACGGTGGTACATGTGGCAATACCGCTGTTTATGCCCAATACTCCGCCGCAGGCCAAAGAACTGCTATCTTTGAAGTTTAGCTGGCCGCAGCTGGTCACCGCCTCGATAGGCGGCATCCTGGCATTGATAATATTGCCTATACTAGAAGGGGCTTTGAAGCGTACTTAAAGATAAACAAGAGTAAGGGCCTTAAAAGAAAGGCCCTTTTTCATTGTTCATTTTCAGTAGAGGAAGTCTGCTTGAAAAGCTGCATCAGCCTGAGCAACATTTCGAGTAATTGGGTTTGCTCATCGGTGGATGCGGTTTGGTAGGCATCATTGCTGCCTGCCTTTTCATGTTCATGGTATTTGCTCTTATCCTTGAGTTGATCGGTGGTACTGGGTGTAATGCTGTTTTTTTCTATTTCACGGTGTTTTTTTGGTAGGTTTTTGTCGACCTCTTTTTCGCTGATATTTACTTCCCTGTTTTTCAGCATTTCGTCCAGGTCCATTATTTGGGCAACCTGGATGAGTTTTTGGAATTTTTCAAGTCTCCTTTGCTGTTCTTCAGGAATGATGGGTTTTATTACCTTTATGATTTCGCCCAGGTCCTCTATGGGGTTGGGGTTACGTTTTCCCGCTATTTTCAGGTTGTTTCTATATATTTTTAGATTATTTGAAAGCTTTTCAATGGACTCGTGAAGCTGTATAGCTCTGTCGATGGTAGGACGGGTGGTTTCGGGCAAGTAATCCTTCAGCGTTTTAATGATTCCCAAGGTCTTGTTTTCGTTTTCCAACCTCAGGACGGGTATCTGCTGCATGCGCTGAGCCTGGTAGCTTCCCTCTCGGAGCCCTTTAAGTATTTGGAGGGCTTCAAGTACGCCTACAATGGTATATATCCCCTCTTGCTCGGGCACATCCAGATAAGGGCTTACCGCCATAAGCATGTTTATGGTTTCCGGATTATACACTGCCTGGCTAATGAATTTTCGTAAATTGTTGATGGAGACCGTGCTTTTAGTGCTGTTATGTAGTTCTAAAGCCAGTATTTTGATGAGGATAAACAGAAAAAACAGCGGCAGCGGATTTATGGGACGCGTCAGGAAACCGTGAATTTTTGTGGAGGTAGTAGGCACATTGACGATGGCTGAATTTATCGCTGCAGGCGGTGATGGCTTGACTTGGGTGGATGGGTTACCCTGGGCAGATGGTTGCTCGTGGGAGGGTTTAACGTGTTGGTACTCCATCTTGCGGTTTGTTTGCCCTGGGTATGATGGTGTTAAAGGGTATTTTTTATCCATAGAATTCCTCCTTGCTCTCTAGCGATATTATGTCACGGATGTTAATACCAGAAATATAAAGAAGAAAAACAGGTGGTTTATTTCAAAACGTACGTCCCATAGTAGCGTCAATATCATAAAGAAAAACAACACGTTGGCACCTTTGAAGCTGCCTTTCAGTTCACCCTGTATCATGAATTGCTCACCATCCCTAATACTTTCTCTACTTATAATATGCTGATTGATGTAAAGTGTGCATTGGCTTTAGTAGCAAAACAAGTGGTTTTGAATAATTATGTATTAGAACAATATCAAATTTAGAGGTGGTGTTATTGATGAGCACAGGAAACCAGGATATGAGAAAATTGCTGCAGGTGGTTCAAAGCATGCAGGGGAAATCGGAGGATGAGTTGATACGGGAGATGGTTACCATGATCAAATCGGGTAAAGGAGGTATTACCCAGGAAAAAGCCGTGGGTATGATAAAAGCCATTATGCCGGTGCTGGAGCCGCAGCAGCGAAAAAAGCTGGAAAGGTTGCTTAAGGAACTACAAAGCCGCTAGGCTGGAGATTTTCACTGGACCCCTTTAACAACTTGCATAAGGTATACATAAGATATACCAGATGCAAGTGAAGGGGGGCAAAGGCTTTGAATGTATTGTTTGGAATATTATTGGTTCCTTTTTTGGAAAAGATAAACAAAATTGAAGGGAAGATTGACCGGAGGCTTATAAAAAAGGTTCAGGCCTTGAGTGCAGATGGCATGTTGTCAGCCATCGTGTTTTTCAAAGAGGAACAGGAGGTTATTTGCAAGGAATGCCTGCAAAGGATGGGAGTAAACATAGTGTACGAGTTTCCTCTCATCAATGCTTATGCTGTGGAGATTCCGCGGTCCATGCTGGAGAGAATTGCAGAGGTAGAAGCCATAAGATATGTTTCTGATGATATTGATATAACCTCTCTTTTAAATATAGCCACACAAGAAGTGGGGGCTAGGGATGTAAATTTAAAGGGATATACCGGGAAAGGCATTGGAATTGCTGTGCTTGATACAGGCGTTTATCCCCACCCTGACCTTATAAGGCCTAGAAACAGGATCATAGCCTTTAAGGACTTTGTAAATGACCGTAAGGACCCTTATGATGATAACGGACATGGGACTTTTGTAGCAGGGGTGGCGGCTGGAAATGGCTATTCATCGGGAGGAAAATATGCAGGAGTAGCTCCCGAGGCTAACATAGTTGCCGTTAAAGTAATGAACAGGGAGGGGGAAGGCAACGCATCCAGAATAGTGGCTGGCATGCAATGGGTGGCTGACCACCATAAGGAATATAATATAAGGGTGGTGTGCCTGTCCCTCGGTTCAAAGCCGTCTGGGGCTATCAAAAATGACCCGCTTGTAGCGGCAGTCAACCAGCTCTGGAAGCAGGGCATCTTTGTGACAGCTGCTGCAGGCAATTCTGGCCCTAAGAGGGGGACCATCACCACTCCCGGTATAAGCCCCAGCATTGTGACGGTAGGGGCTGTTGACGATAAGCGAACCGTTGATATAAGCGATGATGTGGTAGCAGAGTTTTCGAGCCGGGGACCGGCTTATGGCAATATACCCAAACCTGATGTGGTGGCGCCGGGTGTAAATGTGGTATCTTTAAACACCGACCGCGACTATACCGGTGGTGGTAAGCTCTATTCATTGGAGAAGGCGTATACCACTATGTCAGGGACTTCGGTGGCAGCACCTATAGTGGCCGGCATTGCTGCTCTTATATTTGAGGCATACCCTGACTACACGCCGGATGATGTAAAGAATTTGATTATGAGGTATGCGAGGAGCATAGATAGGAATATATACGCACAGGGGAAAGGGCTGGTGGATGTCAAAAGCATACTTGGCCAATAAACAAAAAACCTTACAGGTATTGACCTGTAAGGGTTTTCTTTTGTATTGACAATAAATTACATGGCAGGTTCGCATCACTTAAGGCGGCTGAGCTGTTCTAAGGCTTTGATGCATTCTTTAACCTCATCCAGGGTATTGAATATGCCAGGGCTGAAGCGTACAGTTCCCTGCTTTAATGTGCCTATGGTCTGATGGGCAAGGGGAGCGCAATGAATGGCGCCTCGGGTTGCAATGTCATATTTTTTGTCTAACAGGTTAGCTATATATGTCGAGTCAAAGTCCTTTATATTGATTGAAATAGCTCCGATTCGTTCATCCATGTTTATGGGACCGTATATCTTTATGCCGGAAATATTGGAGGCAGCCTCTAAAAAGAACTTTTCAAGCTTGATGATATGGGCAAGTAGCTTATTTTGGCCTTGTTGCAATATGTAGTTCACCCCTGCTCCCAGGCCGGCAATTCCGGGGGTGTTTTGCGTACCCGATTCATACCGGTCTGGGAGAAATTCGGGCTGATAAAGGTTTTCGGATTGGCTTCCAGTGCCTCCTTCCTTTAGGGGTTTTAATTTGACATGGGGGGCTATATACAGCACTCCAGTTCCTTGAGGACCAAGTAACCCTTTGTGTCCGGGCATGGCCATCATGTCCACCGGCAGTTTCGAAAGGTCGATGGGTATAATACCGGCGGTCTGCGCTGCATCCACCAGGTAAAGTATGCCGTGTTCCTTTGCTATTTTCCCTATTTCATCTATGGGCATGAGGGTTCCCGTTACATTTGATGCGTGGGTGGTGACGATGAGCCTCGTATTGGGGCGAATAGCCTTTTTTATGTCGTCGGGGTCGATGCGACCCCGGCTATCGGCTTTCACGTATGTTGTTTTTATATTGTATTTTTCAAGCTCTTTGAGGGGGCGGACCACAGAATTGTGCTCCATGCAGGTGGTAATGACGTGATCACCAGGACTGGTGCACCCTTTTATGGCTAAATTTATGCTTTCGGTGGCGTTCAGGGTAAATATCATCTGAAAGGGGTTATCTACATTGAAGATCCGGCACAGCGCCTCGCGGGTATGCAGCAGTATTTTCCCTGCTTCTATCGCCATTTTGTGTCCAGAACGGCCGGGGTTGGCGCCAAACTCTTTCATGCAATTTAGAACCGCAGTATAGACTGTTTCGGGTTTTGGCCACGAAGTGGCTGCATTGTCCATGTATATCACTGTTAGCTCCCCCTTTTTAAAGCTACATTGTCTGTACAGTCAAAAACGGTATAGTGGCTGTTTTCAGATTTTATGTAGCAAACTTTAGCGAATTTTACAGAATATATTGACCTATGATTTTTCTTAAAAACCCTTTTCTCAAATTTTTTTCTAACAGTTCTTTGACCTCTTCAAATTCTTCCAGCAGTACTTCCCACTGCCGGCAATTTTCTATGGAACGCCTGCGCAGAGACTCTATTTCCCTCATGATGTTTTGGTTTTCAGCCTGAATCTCTTCGGCTTTTTTGATCCAGGAGTTTAGCAGGGTGTCAAGCTGTAATAGGTAGTGCATGCTACCCTGGTTTAATTGGTTTTTGTCAAGTAAAGCCTGGAATCTTGCTTTCAGTCCACCTGCTTTGTTTATTTCCTGGATTAAAGCCAATATGTCATCTACTATGTTGTCGGGCATTGTATTACCCGCAAATAATTGTTCTTCCAAATGTTGTGTGTTTGAGGGAGGTAAATTTTGCTTTTGGCTTTCAATATTGTTTATATCCTGAGAGTCTATGTCATGAATTGTGGCATTTGGACCAGAAACAGTGTGTAGTCTTACGGCATGTTCAATATGCTGTTGATCCATGATTTGTTTGGGAGTTAAATCTTCTATCTTTACAGTACATGTAGGCTTGGGGAAGTCCAGGTATTCCCCCAGTATAGGGATTTCCAGACCGTTATCCAGATTTGCAAATATTCGATTGACTTTAAAATGAGATTTGTCATTGGGGTAATTGGTAAGATATTTTATAAAGGAACAACTGCCTTTATGCGGCCATTCAAGGGGTTTTGCCTGGCTCCAGGTCATGCCCTCATCGGGGGATGAGCAGCAGTATATGTCGTCATTTTGATACCATATGCACCACAAGTGATCAGCAAGCCAGAAAAGCTGTGGGGCTGAACAGTTGGATTCTCGGTTGGACAAAAACGCTTCCTTTTTCAAGTCGGTTTTAAAGTATGAGTTTAAGCTCCAGTTTCTATACATAATCTGCAGGTTGGAATCTTTTATTGATGTCCATGCCAGGTGGAGTTTATTACCTTTAACGAGGATGCTGGGCATGTTGCAATCCAGCATGTTCCGACTTAAACTCTCGGGTCTGCTCCAACGGTTGCGTGCGCTATCAAAACAGCAGTAAAATAGTCTGTGATAGTTCTGGTACAAGCCGCGATAAACCAGATGAAGCTTTCCTTGTTCGCCGTCAATATAGAAGGGGCTGGTTTGTTTGCCATCTGCGTATCTTATTATCTCTTCTTTGACCCATCCAGTCCCGTTATGATAGCAGTGATAGAGGCTCCATATGCCGGTAAATGGGGTTGTGCCCACGGTAAAAATCACATGAACCTGCTCGTTAAGGACGATGACTGTGGGAAATTGAACTGGGTATGAGGAAGCATCATACTGGTAAAGCACTTCTTTATTCCATTTTTTACCATTATATTCCATATAGAGGATTTCTTTGCCGTAGTCCTGACATACGAAATGCACGTGGTCATGGTTGTCAATAAAAGCTGAAAAATGCTCACCAGCGTTTGCTACAAGTTCTATTTCATCTCCCCATTGCCCGTTTTTCTTTAAAATTCGGAAGTATATACCTTTTCCTTTTTGGTAGAAAAAGTGCCATACGTCGCCGTTTTTAAAACGTACTATGTGGTCATTATTATAGCTAAGCTTCACAGTTACACCTCCCAGATGAATGGACAGGTAAATTCAGTAGATTTATATGCTAATGAGTAATCTTTGTTGCTAAAATTTTATTTTGTTTTTGTCAATGTGATTTTTTGGAATAAAAAAGATGAATTGCTATAAAAAATGTGCTAAAATGATTGTGAAAAAATAGTTCTGGATCAATCAGCAATTAAGAGGTGATCTGTATGAGAAAACCAAACTTTTCAAATTTATCGAAAGTTCTACGACGCCAAGTTCCAGATAGACCTACGCTCTTTGAATTTTTTCTCAATCAGCCTCTTTATGAAAAGCTTGCAGGCCGATCTATGACATCTACGCAAGATTCATTGGAACATATAAAAATTGTGATTGAGGCTTTTAAAAACGCGGGGTACGATTATGTTACCATTCAGGGTTCTGACTTTCATTTTCCACATGGAGAAGTCAGAACGCTTAAGACCCGTTCTTTAAATGAAGGTGGAGTGATTAAAAACCATAAGGATTTTGAAAACTACAAATGGCCTGATCCTGATTTATTTGACTATTCTAGGTTGGAAAAATTGAAGTCTTATTTGCCTGATGGGATGAAATTCATCGTTTATGGGCCATGTGGGGTACTTGAAAATGTGATTCAGCTGGTAGGGTATGATTCGCTTTGCTATATGATATATGAGGACCCAGATTTAGTACAGGATATCTTTGATGCTGTAGGGTCAAGGCTGGTCCGCTATTATGAAATCTGTGCAGCGTATGACACTGTAGGAGCTTTGATCTCCAACGATGATTGGGGGTTTAAAACTCAGACAATGCTTTCTCCTGAGCATATGCGGAAGTATGTATTTCCATGGCATAAAAAGATTGTGGAGACCATTCATAAGTTCGGAAAACCAGCTATTCTTCATTCTTGCGGCAATCTTGAAGAGGTTATGGAGGATGTCATTGTGGACATGGGATATGATGCAAAGCATTCGTTTGAGGATGCCATAATGCCGGTGGAGGAAGCATACGATCGATGGGGTGGGAGAATTGCTATTTTAGGTGGTATTGACGTGGATTTTGTATGTAGGGCTTCAATCGATGAAATCAAGCAGCGCTGTAGGGCGATGTTAGAAAAGACAAAAGATAGAGGCGGTTACGCACTGGGCACAGGTAATAGCGTCCCTGAGTATGTCCCACAAGAAAAATACTTTGCTATGATATCGGTGGCACTGGAAGGATAAAAACGGATGCTGTTGGTTATAAGGTTGTCGTTTTTGTATTTTGACATATTAGTTTTTTTATTGAAAAGCTTTAAAAGTATAGGCGTAGAGGGTGATTATTATGAATACTTTAGAATTGTTTAAGGCGACAGTTAATCACATTCCACATGAAGAGTTTCTTTTTTTCTTCCATTGTACACCGGACTTGGATAAGCGGCTTCGCCAATATTTAAATTTAAAGCCGCAGGACAGCTTTGAAGAATATTTTGATATGCCTCGTGTTGTACATGTATCGTTAAAACCTCCAGCAGGTTTTAGAAAACCTGATTTTTCCAAATACTACGAGGATATGGATATTCCACATAATGCGTTTATTAACGATATTGGTGTATTGGAGATACCGGGAAGCATGTATCACTTTACCAGATATGTTAGCCCTTTAAGAAATGCTAAGACACTTAAGGAGATAGAAGATTTTCCTTATCCAAATGTAGATGGTTGGATTGATAGTCATATGGCAGAAGAGGTTAGGAAAGCCCATGAAAACAACAAGCCTGTCATCTGTTGGGTGGGACATATATATGAGACTGCGTGGCAGATCCGGGGATATGAACAGTTTCTTATGGATATGATTTTGAATCCAGAAATATGCGAATTTATATTGGATAAGATTTGTGAACGAAATATGAAGGTCGCTCAGGCTGCGGCGAGGGCTGGGGTAGATTGGCTTACCATAGGCGATGATGTGGCTAATGAAAGGACGCTCATGTTTTCCATAGAACACTGGAGGAGGTTTATGAAACCCCGCTGGGCCAAGGTGATCAAAGCCGCAAAGGATATAAAGCCTGATATACAAGTGGACTATCACAGCGATGGGAATATCATGGATATTATCCCTGAGCTTATCGAAATCGGGGTTACAATTCTAAACCCTATTCAACCTGAATGCATGGATCCGATTGAGGTGAAAAGAAAATACGGGAAGCACTTGGTTCTCAAAGGCACGGTTGGTACCCAGAGCACCATGCCCTTTGGAACTCCAGATGAAGTAAAAAGGGTGGTGAGAGAACGAAAAAGGACATTGGGATACGACGGGGCATTAATCCTTGAGCCAACACACGTGCTGGAACCAGATGTTCCTATAGAAAATGTCATCGCTTTTGTAGAAGCATGCAAAGAAAAGATTTAACCTTTGAGGGAAAAACGTTATTCCCTTGTGTTGTTCCACCAAGTGCATTTAAACGAACTTGAGTTTGCTGCAAGATATAACCAGGCATAGAAAAGCTGTTTTCTATGCCTTTTTTGTTTTTGGAGCAGCTGCTAATCGCCCTTTTAATTTTGCATTTCATCTATGAAATAGTGCATCATGCATTAGCATTGTTTGATATTTAACAAACAATCTGTATAATTGTCATCGAAATACAAAACAAAGTCATCATGAGGAGGGAATCATGCCTTATGAAGGGTTTTGCCATGTTAAGAATAGGTGAGGTTGGCTGGATAGAAAAAGAAAAGCCGGTGGCTGGGCCATATGACGCTATAGTGAGGCCTATCGCATTGGCTCCTTGCACATCCGATATACACACCGTTTTTGAGGGAGCAATAGGTGAGAGGCACAACATGATACTCGGCCACGAAGCGGTGGGTGAAGTAGTGGAGGTGGGCAGCGAGGTAAAGGACTTTAAACCAGGTGACAGGGTAGTGGTGCCAGCTATAACGCCTGATTGGCGTACCCTTGAAGTCCAGATGGGATATCATCAGCATTCGGGCGGTATGCTTTCGGGATGGAAGTTTTCTAACTTCAAAGATGGAGTGTTCGCCGAGTATTTCCATGTAAACGATGCTGACATGAACCTTGCCAAATTGCCCGATGAGATACCCCCAGAAAAGGCGGTAATGCTGTGTGACATGATGACCACCGGTTTTCACGGCGCTGAGCTTGCCAATGTACAACTTGGTTCTTCGGTAGCGGTTATTGGTATTGGCCCTGTTGGCTTAATGGCTGTGGCAGGTGCGAGGTTAAGGGGAGCTGGCCGAATAATTGCTGTAGGAAGCCGACCTGTATGCGTAGAGGTGGCTAAACAGTATGGAGCAACGGATATAGTCAACTACAGAAACGGCGATATAGTAGAGCAGGTAATGCACTTGACAGGTAATAGGGGTGTGGATTGCGTCATAGTGGCCGGCGGTGGCGTAGAGACTATGGATCAAGCCGTAAGGATGGTCAGGCCGGGAGGCACTGTTGCCAATATAAATTATTTCGGGGATAATGACCTGTTGCCCATACCCAGAGCTGAATGGGGGTGTGGAATGGCCCATAAGGATATACGTGGAGGGCTGTGCCCGGGTGGACGGCTGAGAATGGAAATGCTTATTGAACTGGTAAAGTATAACAGGGTTGACCCAGGAAAGCTTGTGACTCACGTGATGTATGGCCTGGACAAGGTAGAGAAGGCGCTGATGCTTATGAAGGATAAACCAAAAGACCTTATAAAACCGGTGGTTATAGTGAATTAACTTTATGATATGCCGCCCATATGGCCTGAAAAGGTTTGATATGGGCGGCACTGGTATTTGCAAGATTTTTATCTACATCCTGCTTGAGTTAATTAAAATGTTTATTGTATAATAGACAAAGATAATTTTTTTGAAAGGGGAAAGAATGTCGGTTGACCGAAAGTGAAAGGCGTAAAAAAATTCTTGAGGAGCTGGAAAAGCGCTATAAAGGAGCGACTACTGCGCTTAAGTATAAAACGCCGTTTCAACTGCTGGTAGCCACCATGCTTTCGGCTCAGAGTACCGACAAACAGGTAAATAAAGTTACGGCGATATTGTTTGAAAAATATCCGGGGCCCGAGGATTTTGCACGCCTGTCGCCTGAAGAGCTGGAAAAGGAGATTTACAGTTGTGGTTTTTACAAAACCAAGAGCAGAAATATAATAAAAGCCAGCCAAATTATCATCGATAAATACGGGGGACAGGTTCCACAGGACCTTGAGGAGCTTCAAACCCTTCCGGGGGTGGGCCGAAAGACGGCCAATGTGGTGGTCAGCAATGCCTTTGGGGTTGATGCCATTGCAGTTGACACCCATGTGTTTAGGGTATCCAACAGGTTGGGGTTGGCTCATGCTTCAAACGTCAAGGATACCGAAAGGCAGCTTATGGAGAACATACCCAGGGATAAATGGTCAAAGGCTCATCATTGGCTCATATGGCACGGGAGGAAAGTGTGTACCGCACGGAATCCCAAATGCCACGAGTGTTTCCTGACCGACTACTGTGAGTATTATAATGCCAGACGTAATTGTTTTTGAGAAATTTAATTTGGCTTCTGGATATTGACGAATGCTCAGATGGCATGGATTTTCAGGTTAGATGGATGTGCAGGTGACGTGAGCTTAGAATGCAGGCAGCAGGGGTTGTGACAAGCAAACTGTCATGTATAAAGATGTTATGTTCAAGATATGAAAGGGGAACAAGCGTATGTCAATTCAGCAAGAGGCCCTTGAGCTCCACAGGCAATGGAGGGGCAAAATTGAGGTTGTAAGCAGGGTATCCATCAAAGACAAAAAGGACCTGTCGCTGGCCTATACGCCGGGGGTTGCACAGCCCTGCCTGGAGATACAAAAGGACGTCAACCTGTCGTATGAGTATACCCGACGGTGGAACCTGGTGGCTGTGGTGACCGACGGCTCGGCTGTGCTGGGGTTGGGGGATATAGGACCTGAAGCCGGCATGCCGGTGATGGAAGGGAAGTGCGTGCTGTTTAAGCTGTTTGCCGATGTAGATGCCTTCCCCATATGCATAAAGTCAAAAGACGTGGATGAGATCGTTAATACCATAAAACTCATATCGGGAAGTTTTGGGGGTATAAACCTAGAAGACATATCGGCGCCCAGGTGTTTCGAGATAGAGAGGAGGCTCAAAGCTGAGTGCGATATCCCAGTATTTCACGATGACCAGCACGGTACCGCTGTGGTGACCTTAGCCGCTCTCATCAATGCGCTGAAAATTGTGGGCAAGGACATTAAGGAGATATCGGTGGTGGTAAACGGCGCCGGTGCGGCGGGGATCGCTGTTACCAGGCTTTTGATGGCTGTAGGCCTTAAGAACGTCATATTGTGTGACAGGATGGGAGCTATTTACGAGGGCCGGGATGGTTTAAACGATGAAAAGGCCGAGATGGCAAAGCTTACAAACCCTGAGCGAAGGAAGGGGAGTCTGAAGGATGTGATCGCCGGGGCTGATGTCTTTATCGGCTTGTCGGCTGCCGGCATGCTTACAAAGGAAATGGTCAAGTCCATGGCTAGGGACCCTATAGTATTTGCCATGGCCAATCCGGTGCCCGAGATAATGCCGGATGAAGCCAAAGAGGCGGGAGCCAGAGTGGTGGGGACAGGCCGCTCGGATTTCGCAAACCAGATCAACAACGTATTGGCTTTCCCTGGCATTTTTAGAGGAGCCCTTGACGTCCGAGCAAGGGATATAAATGATGAGATGAAGATAGCGGCGGCATATGCCATAGCGTCGCTGGTGAGCGATGAAGAGCTCAATGAGGATTATATAATACCCGCTCCTTTTGACAACCGGGTGGGACGGGCTGTAGCCCAAGCTGTGGCCCAGGCTGCAAGGCAATCAGGCGTGGCACGAATATAAATGCTAAGGGGAGTCAAAGTTGTGAAGGTTTATGCCTTGATAGGCCCCAGCGGCACGGGAAAGAGCTATAAAGCTCTTACCGTGGCCAGTGAGAAAGGAATAGAGTATATAATCGATGATGGTCTGTTTATAAAGCGCAATAAGATAGTTGCCGGCGTTTCAGCAAAGAAGGAGTCCACCAGGATAGCGGCGGTTAGAAGAGCGCTTTTTATGGATGAGGAGCACGCAAGGCAGGTAAAAGAGGCTATTAGAGCAGTGGCGCCTGAGTCCATTTTGATCCTGGGGACCTCACTACGGATGATAGACAAGATCACTGAACGGCTTGAGTTGCCTCCCGTTCAAGAGGTTATAAAAATCGAAGATATATCAACCAGCCAGGAGATCAGGCTGGCACAAAAATATCGATATGAACAGGGCAAGCACGTCATCCCGGTGCCCACCTTTGAGATACGTAAGGACTTCTCGGGGTATTTTATTGACCCATTGAAGATATTCAGGATTGCCGGCAAGGGCAAGAGATTGGAAGCTGTGGAAAAGACGGTGGTACGTCCCACCTACAGCTATATGGGAAGGTTTTATATCGCTGATACGGCAATAGAATCCATAGTAGTGTATAACGCCCAAAAGGTGGAAGGTGTAGTAAAGGTTTTAAGCACCAGCCTTACAAGCAGGGATGACGGGCTGATCATATATATCGATGTGGCTGTTAAGTATGGGTATAAAATACACGAGGTGTTGGAAGAAGTGCAGTCAGTGGTAGCCAAGGACGTGGACAGATTGACGGGCATAAACGTGATTGCCGTAAACGTCACGGCACGGAATCTGGTGGTTTAAAGTGGCATCAAACAAATAAAAGGGGGAAGGATGGATGTACAGGATTCTACGAAAGGAAAGGCTGGCACCGGGGATATGGCTCATGAAGGTGGAGGCGCCGTTTGTAGCCCGAAGGGCCATGCCCGGCCAGTTCATAATTTTGAGGGTTAAAGAAGAAGGGGAGAGGATTCCCTTGACCATAGCCGATTACGATAGGCAGCAAGGATGGGTCACCATAATATTTCAAGAAGTGGGTTTGACCACTCGACTTCTTGCCAAGCTCAATGAGGGCGATAACATCCTCGACTTTGTGGGGCCGCTAGGCAGGCCATCTGAACTGGACGGTTTAAAGCGTGTGCTGTGCATCGGCGGCGGCGTGGGTGTAGCGCCTTTATACCCTCAGATAAAGTATCTGTGGGAAAAGGGCACTTCGGTCGATGTGATTGTGGGCGCCAGGAGCAAAGAATACCTTATACTGGAAAATGAGATAAGGGGTATATGCGATAATTTGTATATAACCACCGATGATGGCTCGTACGGGCGCAAGGGGTTTGTGTCGGATGTCCTGAAAGAACTCTTAGAGCAAGGGAACAAGTATGACACGGTGATCGCCATAGGTCCTCTCATCATGATGAAAGTGGTGTCGGGTATAACTAAACAGCATGATGTGCCCACTATTGTTAGCATGAATCCCATAATGGTGGATGGTACCGGCATGTGTGGAGGGTGCCGCGTCACAGTGGGCGGTGAGGTGCGCTATGCCTGTGTGGATGGCCCGGATTTTGATGGGCACCTGGTGGACTTTGATGAGGCCATGAGGCGTCAGAGGATGTACCGGGAAGAGGAGGAGCACATCTGCAAGCTGATGGAGAAATTGATGGAGAAGGAGGGGCTGTAAGTCATGGCAGTGAGAACAAACAGGGTACCAATGCGGGAACAGGACCCAGAGGTGAGGCGCAGGAATTTCAACGAAGTAGCCCTAGGATATAGCTTGGAAGAAGCAATAGAGGAGGCAAAGAGGTGCCTGCAATGTAAAAAACCCATGTGCGTCGAGGGCTGCCCTGTAAATGTCAGGATTCCCCAGTTTATTGCGGCTGTAGTGGAGGGCAATATTGAGGAAGCATTTAGGATTATACGCCAGACCAATAACCTCCCTGCCATATGCGGGAGGGTTTGTCCGCAGGAGACCCAGTGCGAACAGAAATGCGTGCTGGGCAAGCGAGGTGAGCCTGTGGCCATAGGCAGGCTTGAGAGGTTTGTAGCCGATTACTGCATGGAAAAGGGCATAGAGGATGAGGTGGAGATAAAGCCCAACGGGAAAAAGGTGGCCATAGTGGGTGCGGGGCCTGCTGGTTTGACTGCTGCGGCTGACCTGGCCAAGCTGGGATATGACGTCACCATATTTGAGGCCTTCCATGAGCCGGGTGGCGTTTTGATATACGGTATACCTGAGTTCAGGCTTCCCAAAGCTCTTGTCAAGAAGGAGATAGAAGGGCTTAAAAAGCTGGGTGTAAAGATTCTGACCAATGTCATAGTAGGCAAGTCCATCACGATAGATGAGCTGCTGGAAGAAGGTTATAAGGCGGTGTTTATCGGAAGCGGTGCCGGCTTGCCTAAGTTCATGGGTATCCCGGGTGAAAACTTAAACGGCGTGTACTCGGCCAACGAATTCTTGACTCGCATAAACCTGATGAAGGCATATGACTTCCCCAACAGCCATACTCCTATAAAACGGGGCAAAAAAGTGGCAGTGGTGGGCGGAGGAAACGTGGCCATGGACGCCGCTAGAAGCGCTTTGAGGCTGGGTGCCGATGAGGTCCACATAGTGTACAGGCGTTCTGAGGCCGAGATGCCTGCCAGATTGGAAGAGATACACCACGCCAAGGAAGAGGGAATCATATTCGACGTGCTCACCAACCCCGTGGAGATACTCGGTCAGGATGGATGGGTAAAGGGATTGAAGTGCATAAGGATGGAGCTGGGTGAGCCCGATGAGTCGGGCCGGAGAAGGCCGGTACCTGTTAAGGGTTCGGAGTTTGTGATGGATGTAGATACCGTTATAATGGCAATAGGGACCAGCCCCAATCCGCTTATAGCTTCCACCACTCCAGGGTTGGAGGTGCAAAAGTGGGGCGGCATCATAGTAGACGAGGTGACGTGTGCCACCAGCAAGGATAGGGTGTATGCCGGTGGAGATGCTGTGACGGGTGCTGCGACTGTTATACTGGCCATGGGAGCAGGCAAAAAAGCTGCCAAGGCAATACATGAGAGGTTATCCAAAGAAGAATAAGGGTTTGCACTTTATCGCCGTCTTGAAAAAAGCGGCGGTAAAGTGTAAATTGTTTTTTGGTGGATTTTTGTAGCAAAAAGTATTTGCGATCATCAAAAAGGTGGTAGTGCTTTGGAGATTGTACAAACCAGCCGAGGGATAATTTTAAAAGGTGTAGACGACTTTTTCCCACAGCACATATTTGAATGTGGACAGGCTTTCAGGTGGAATTGGGATGGTATCGGCTACGTGGGGATTGCAGGCGGCAGGGTAATAAGAGTGTCGTACGACAGAGGGAATGTATCGCTGGAAAATGTCTCTGTCAGGGATTATCATTCGTTTTGGAAACGCTATTTTGACATGGATAGGGATTACGGTCAGGTGAAAGCTGCTTTATCCCGTGACCCCTTGCTTGAGAAGGCAATGGAGTACGGTTGGGGAATACGCATTTTAAATCAGGACCCCTGGGAGACATTGATTTCCTTCATAATATCGGCCAATAACAACATACCCAGGATTAAGCGGACCATCGAAAACCTGGCGGTCAGGTTTGGGAAAAGGATAGAGTGGAAGGGCAGAGATTTTTATACATTTCCTATGCCGGCTGACCTTGCTGGAGCGTCTGTTGAAGAGCTCGTGGCTTGTGGATGTGGCTATAGGGCGCAATATATAAAGAGGACGGCCGAGATGGTATGTGGCGGCGAGATACGGTTGGACAAAATTGCTGGTTTACCTTATAAAGAAGCGCATAAGGCCCTTATGGCCTGTCCGGGGGTTGGGCCTAAAGTGGCTGACTGTGTACTATTATTTTCTATGGGTAAGACAGAGGCTTTTCCGGTTGATGTGTGGATTAAAAAGGTGATGCAGCGGTTTTATCCTGACAGTACGGGCAACAACAGGGGGGTGAAGGAGCTTGCCTGGCAGAAGTTTGGTCAGCTGGCGGGCTTTGCGCAGCAGTATCTGTTCTATTATGCCCGGGAATGTATGATGTGATCCGGGTTTTACCTATGGCGTGGCGAGATAATTTGCCGTTTGCTGGAGAATGCATGAGATGGTCTGGATTTTGCTTTCAGCTGTGTGGCTGAAGGCCAAAATGGTTTGCTGGCTTACCTGCATAGAAAGCTTTGGAATGATTTTAGAGTATAAAAGCGGGAGAGGTTGTATGAGGGTTGCTGTTGTGGATGGACAGGGTGGAGGAATGGGAAAGTATATAACTGAAAGGCTGAGGAAGGAGTTTGGGGAAAACATAGAGATACTGGCGCTGGGTACCAATGCTATGGCCACCGTCCAGATGCTCAAAGCGGGAGCCAATGAAGGGGCCACCGGTGAAAATGCTATTATATATAACGCGGATAAGGTGGATTTGATAATCGGTTCGTTGGCCATTGTGTTGGCCAATTCGATGTTGGGGGAACTTACTCCGGCCATGGCAGCAGCCATAGCGTCAAGCCCCGCCCCAAAGTTGCTTTTACCCATACATAAGAGCAACGTTACCATCGTGGGGGCGGTAAGCGAGCCTATCCCTCACGCCATGGAAAAGGTGATTGAGTGGATAAAAAAGCGAATGGAGAGTGAGGAAAATGTGTGAAGCAATGGTTTATTTGAAAGATGGTGACAAGATAGAGCCTTATTTTGAAAACGTGGACAAAATCTTTGCGCAGGAGGAGGGCCTTATTTTGGAAGACATATTTGGGGAAAAGAAAATCATAAAAGCCAGGCTAAAAGAACTACATCTGGTAGATCACAAGGTCATCATTGAAAGGATAAAGTAAGGCTTTAGACGTGCTAAACCAGCCATGACTATTTAAAAAATGCGGGTTGACAGAGGAACGACAATTTTGATAGACTATCTTTTAACTACATGAGGGGCTATCATTTGATTGCAAAGTTTTAGGGAAGGGAGTGTTAGCCATTAGCAGTAAAATTATTGGTGAGGGTTTGACGTTTGATGACGTACTGCTGGTTCCTCAAAGGTCGGAAGTTCTCCCAAAGGATGTGGACTTACGGACCAGGCTTACCAAAACCATCACCCTTAATATACCCCTTGCCAGTGCGGCTATGGACACCGTTACCGAGGCCAGGATGGCCATCGCCATAGCCAGAGAGGGTGGCATAGGAATCATTCATAAGAACATGTCCATAGAGGAACAGGCCGAGCAAGTGGACAAGGTGAAGCGTTCTGAGCACGGCGTTATAGTAGATCCTTTCTATCTCTCGCCAGATCATTTGGTTTCGGACGCTGTGGCTCTCATGGAGAAATACCACATTTCAGGCGTTCCCATCACTGAAAACGGCAAACTTGTAGGGATAATAACCAACAGGGATATACGCTTTGAGACAGATTTTTCGAAGAAAATACGCGAAGTGATGACATCTGAAAACCTTATTACAGCTCCTGAAGGGACAACCCTTGAACAGGCCAAGGAGATACTGAGGAAATACAAGATTGAGAAGCTCCCAATAGTGGATGAAAAGGGGATGCTCAAGGGCTTAATTACTATTAAAGACATAGAAAAGGCCATCAAGTATCCCAATTCTGCTAAAGATAAGAATGGCCGCCTTTTGGTGGGGGCTGCTGTTGGTATCGCTCGCGATACCTTAGAACGCGTGGAAGCGCTGGTAGCGGCCAAAGTAGATGTCATAGTGGTGGATACTGCCCATGGCCATTCTGTTGGAGTTATCAACATGGTGAAGCAGATCAAGAAGAAGTTCCCCGACCTGCCAGTCATTGCCGGCAATGTGGCAACGGCTGAGGCAACCCGTGAACTGATAGAAGCAGGTGCGGATTGCGTCAAAGTGGGCATAGGGCCTGGCTCGATATGTACCACACGCGTTATCGCAGGTGTAGGGGTTCCTCAGATTACTGCCATAATGGAATGCGCTGAGGAAGCTGATAAATACGATATTCCCATCATAGCCGATGGAGGAATTAAATATTCGGGCGACATCGTTAAGGCCATAGCCGCGGGAGCCAGTGTGGTAATGGTGGGTAACCTTTTGGCTGGTACCGAAGAAAGCCCAGGCGAGACTGAGCTCTATCAGGGTAGGCGCTTTAAAGTGTACCGCGGTATGGGTTCGCTTGGCGCTATGGCTGCAGGCAGCAAGGACCGCTATTTCCAGGAAGATGCTAAAAAGTTTGTGCCCGAGGGCGTTGAGGGGCGTGTACCCTTCAAAGGGCCGCTGGCTGATACGGTGTATCAGCTCATGGGCGGTTTAAGGGCGGGGATGGGATACTGTGGGGCCCGTACCATTGAAGAGCTGAGGAAAAATGCCAAGTTTATCAAAATTACCAGTGCTGGACTTAAGGAGAGCCATCCCCATGACATCTATATCACCAAGGAAGCGCCCAACTACAGCACTGGCGTGTGATGATTGCGTTATGCTGTGCCGGTTGTTGAGCGTTTATCTATGATGTTTTGGTCTGAAAGGGGAAAAAGTTATGGATGTTGAGCGCCTTAAGGCCGTGCTTGAGGACGTTAAAGAAGGACGGTGTACGGTTGAGCAGGCTATTGATGCTTTAAAGTATCTGCCGTTTGAAGACCTTGGCTTTGCCAAGGTAGACCACCACCGCCAGCTCCGAAACGGCTATCCCGAAGTGATATACTGCCAAGGTAAAAGGCCCGAACACGTGAAGGCCATTGTAGAAAGAATGATGGCCAGGGGCAACAGAAACATCCTTGCCACCCGTGCAAATCATGAGGTATATCAGACAGTTAAAGAGGTGGCACCTGATGCCGAGTATCACGAGATAGCCCGAATTGTTGTGGTGAAAAGAAGCGAGGTGCCTGTAACAAAGGGTAAGATAGCCGTTGTGAGTGCAGGTACTTCTGATTTGCCGGTTGCCGAAGAGGCGGCTATCACCGCAGAGGTTTTGGGCAATAAAGTGGAAAGGGTGTACGACGTTGGTGTGGCAGGGCTGCATAGGCTGCTGGCTCACCTTAAAACCCTCAACGAGGCCAACGTGATAATAGCGGTGGCCGGCATGGAAGGGGCATTAGCCAGCGTAGTAGGAGGTCTGGTGGATAAACCCGTCATTGCTGTTCCCACCAGCGTAGGATATGGCGCCAACTTTGGCGGGCTTTCGGCGTTGCTTACAATGCTCAATAGCTGTGCCAGTGGGGTGGCGGTGGTAAATATAGATAATGGCTTTGGTGCGGGATACATGGCAAGTTTAATAAATCGCTTGGCACAGCAATCATAGCAAATTTTGTTATACCGAGGGGTTCCTCGGTGTTTTTGTATGCAGAGTTGATTATAGGAGCTTTAAAGTAAAGTGGTAAAACAGATTTCATAGATGGAAAAGGGGGAATTCCAATGAAGATACTGTATTTTGATTGTTTTTCTGGTATAAGCGGCGATATGACATTGGGGGCGCTGCTGGATTTGGGATTGGATCAGCAGGCATTTTTGAACGAACTTGATAAATTGGGACTTAATAAAGAATATGATATTCAAATAAAAAAAGGCATCAAAAGAGGAATTACGGGGCTGGATGTGACGGTTAGAGTTCTTCATTCTAACAGTGAAGGTCATGATGTGGATCATCACCATAGTGAAGTTGATGGTATGCATCACGGCGAAGGAGCTGAAGTTTTACAGCCTGAAAGCGAAAGGACAGAGCTTGAAAGAGAGCATCAACGCTCGGGCCATCATTCTTACCACCATCTTTCTGACCATACTCACCGACATTCCCATGTACACAGTGACACCCATGTTCATTCTCATTCTCACAGCGTAGGTGGCGTTCAGAGAAGCTTCTGCGAGATAAAAGACCTCATCGAAAACAGCGCTTTATCACGAAATGTAAAGGACATTGCTTTGAAGATATTCGAGAAGCTAGCCACGGCCGAAGGTAAGATTCACGGCATTCCCTATGACCAGGTTCACTTTCACGAAGTGGGAGCGGTGGACTCCATTGTCGACATCGTAGGGACTGCCATCTGCATAGACATGCTGAAGCCAGATGTCATTATGGCATCCCCTGTAAATGTAGGCGGAGGGTTTGTAAAGTGCCAGCACGGGATATTCCCTGTACCTGCCCCTGCCACTCTGGAACTGCTGAAAGGGGTACCCGTTTATTCCAAAAATGCTCAGGGCGAACTGGTTACTCCCACCGGTGCTGCAATACTTTCAGCTTTATGCCGTGAGTTTGTGGAGTTTCCATCCATGGTTATAGAGAAAATTGGATACGGCTTGGGGAAGAGGGATTATAGGGTGCCCAACTGCCTTAGGGTGTGTTGGGGTGAGGCCTTAAAAAAATAGAGTCTCCTGGGGAGGAGGTGAAGATTATCGAGGCCAACATAGACGATATGAGTGGCGAGTTTTTGGGGTTTTTAATGGAAGAGCTGTTTAAGCATAATGCCCTTGATGTGTGGTATACTCCCGTTTACATGAAGAAGAATCGGCCCGGGGTTACGGTGAGCGTGCTGTGCTATCCGCAAGAACAGGAGAAGCTGGAAGAAATACTGCTTAAGGAGACCACCACCCTGGGGGTGCGGAGCTACAGTGCATATAGAAAGAAGCTAGAAAGGCAATTGGTGAAGGTGAATACCCCTTACGGCGATATCCGGGTTAAGATGGCCTACGGAGAGGGAATATTCAAGGCATCTCCCGAATACGAGGACTGCAGGCTTGCAGCTACAATTCATGGTGTTCCCTTGAGAGAGGTATACGATGTGACCATGAGGGAGTTTTCTAAAATGAATATACGGCCAAAAGTTACAAAAACGAACGTTTGATATTTAATTTTGCCAAACGTTCGTTTTTTTGTTGACATTAGATTTGGATTCTGTTAATATAATATTAAAAAGAGCGAATGATATTTTTGAGTAGCATTGTATTGCACTTTTCTTTGTTTTAATAGGTATATAGATTATAAAGGTTGATCCTGTCTATACATCCGTGATAGGGATGCTGAAGTGCACGTCGCAGTATATGATAAGCAAGGCTGAAGCGGCGGCATATGTGATAGCGAGGAGGAGGATGCAGATGCCTAAAGTCGGAATTATAATGGGAAGCATATCGGATTTGGAAGTGGTAAACGGCGCTAAAAAGGTTTTAGAAGGTTTTGGGATAGAAGTGGAGATGCGTGTGCTTTCGGCTCACCGTACGCCCGTTGAAGCTGCCCGGTATGCTCAGGATGCAGAGAAAAACGGCATAGAGGTATTGATAGCCGCTGCCGGTAAGGCAGCTCATCTGCCGGGGGTCTTAGCGGCTTATACCACTCTGCCGGTCATCGGTTTGCCTGTTAAATCTTCTACCCTGGATGGATTGGATTCGCTATTGTCTATCGTCCAGATGCCGTCTGGTGTGCCGGTTGCGACGGTGGCCATTAACGGGAGTGAGAATGCCGCACTGCTGGCCGTACAGATGCTGGCTTTGCGTTACAGCTACCTGGCCGATAAGCTGAAAGAATACAAACAACACATGGCCCAGCAGGTACTTGAACAGGACCAAAAGCTTCAAAAGGAGGTTATGTGCCGTGAAAAAGCTTGAGCAGCTTTATGAAGGTAAGGCCAAAAAGGTGTATGCCACAGATGACCCAAACTATGTCATTGTAGAGTACAAGGATGATGCTACGGCTTTCAATGGATTGAAGAGGGGTACTATTGTCGGAAAAGGCGTAGTCAACAACAAGGTTTCCAACCACCTGTTTCAGCTTCTTGAAAAGCGTGGCATTCCCACCCATTACGTACAAGAACTGAACGATAGGGAGACCCTTGTGAAGAAAGTTCAGATAATACCTGTAGAAGTCATCGTGCGCAACAGGGCTGCTGGCAGCCTTTCCAAGCGTTTGGGGCTTCCCGAGGGTACAAAGCTTAAGACTACTGTCCTCGAATACTGTTACAAAAACGATGAGCTGGGCGACCCAATGGTTAATGAGTATCACATATATGCCATGGAGCTGGCTACCAAAGAAGAGATGGACAAGATCGCCAATATGTCGCTTAAGGTGAACCAAATCTTATCGGATTATCTCAAAGATGTCAATGTGGAGCTTATCGATTTCAAGCTGGAATTCGGCCGTTTCAACGGTGAAGTCATACTGGCCGATGAGATATCGCCCGATACTTGCCGTTTCTGGGATACCCGTACAGGCGAGAAGCTCGATAAAGACAGATTTAGAAGGGATCTGGGCAATGTTGAGGAGGCATATCAGGAGATACTCAATCGGCTGATGGGCAAATCTGTTGAATGACGCAAAATTGGCATAGACTGTGTGCGTAATTTTTTAGGTATCTCCCGTGAAGGGGAGTAGTGGCCGTGTGGCGCGGCCCGCGGTCGTGTCATACCGATTGGGATGGCACGGCGTCGCCGAACTCAAGTACGAGGGTAACCTTATGTGTACATCCGCTTGAGGATGCCCCTCAATTCATTGAGGGGAGGACGTCACTAGTGATACTCAGATAGAAGGATGATGAGAAATGCATCCCAGGGATATATTATTAGCGGACAAATTGAACGAGGAATGTGGAGTTTTTGGCATATTTGATCAAGAGGGATTAGCTGTCCAGGAGATAACCTATTACGGGCTTTATGCCCTGCAGCACAGAGGCCAGGAAAGCGCTGGCATTGCGGTAGCTGACGGCCATACCATACGCTATCATAAAGCCAGGGGGCTTGTGCCCGAGGTGTTTAATGAGGAGACACTGGGTGCACTGCAAGGCGGTAAGATTGCCATAGGACATGTGCGTTATCCTACTTATGGGGATACCAGTTTGTATAATGCTCAGCCGTTGGTCATCAAATACAAAAAGGGATTTCTGGCTTTAGCGCATAATGGGAATCTGGTGAACGCAGAGATGCTTCGTAATGAGCTAGAAGAGGCGGGCGCGGTTTTTCAAACCTCGGTGGACAGTGAGGTCATAGCAAACCTCATTGCTAGGCATATCGATGAAGAGCTGGAGACTGCCATACAGAATACCATGTCAAAACTAAAAGGGGCGTATGCCCTGCTTTTGATGACGGAGGATAAGCTTATTGCCGTCAGGGATCCTTACGGGATGAGGCCTTTGGCCCTGGGCAGGATCGGTCATTCATATGTGTTGGCATCTGAATCGTGTGCCTTTGATGCGGTGGATGCTGAGTTTATACGGGATGTCAAGCCGGGTGAGATAATAATCATTTCGCAGGATGGGCTGAGAAGCATACAGACACCTGTGCCGCTTAAATCCGGGCTGTGCGTTTTTGAATTCATCTATTTTGCGAGGACTGACAGCACTATAGATGGTGTTAGCGTGTATACAGCAAGGAAAGAGGCGGGCAAGATACTGGCAGCCGAACATCCAGCCGACGCTGATCTGGTGATAGGTGTGCCCGATTCGGGAACCACTGCTGCCCTTGGGTATGCCGAAGCCTCGGGTATTCCATTTGGCGAAGGGCTTATCAAAAACAGGTACGTCGGCAGAACTTTTATAAAGCCCAGCCAGGCTGTACGCGAACAAGGAGTAAGGATCAAGCTCAATGCCTTGAGAAAAATCGTTAAAGGCAAGCGTATAGTCATGATAGACGATTCCATAGTGAGGGGTACCACCAGCAAGAAGATAGTGGAGATGCTCAGGCTTGCCGGTGCCAAAGAGGTCCACATGCGCATAAGCTCACCACCTGTCCGCTTTCCCTGCTATTTCGGCATCGATACCCCTACCAAGGAACACCTCATTGGCGCTAAATACAGCGTTGAAGAGATATGCCGTATAATAGGCGCCGATTCGCTGGGGTATCTGAGCATTGAGGGATTGCTCAAGACGGTGGAGGGTAGCGGTTGTGACTTCTGCTTGGGATGCTTTACGGGTGAATACCCCATGGCAATAGAATTAAAGGACGAATAACGGCTATGGATGAATGATAGGACAAAGGCTTGTTTTGTGCATAGATTAAAATGTTGCCTTGTGTGTAATGTGTGCTAGAATGTAACGCTGTCATGGAATAGTTAAGTGAAGTTGGGACGGCTTGGATAAACGTTGCTTGGTCATGAAACAGAAACTTGAGACTTCAGTTATTGGGTGTTTCACTGGATATGTGCTATTATAGTGAACGAAAATAAATAATGAACAGCTGGCGGTGGCGAAAGGGGTAAAAGCATATGGGCTATACTTACAAGGATGCCGGCGTTGATGTTGAAGCCGGATATAAAGCTGTCAGGCTGATGAAGGAGTTTGTGAGAAAAACTTATGACAAAAACGTAATAGGTGATATAGGTAGTTTTGGAGGACTTTATTCTTTGGATTTAGGAGATATAACACAGCCTGTACTGGTGGCCGGGACTGACGGTGTAGGCACCAAGTTGCAGCTAGCCTTTATAATGGATAAGCACGATACCATCGGTCAGGACTGCGTGGCCATGTGCGTTAACGATGTGGTGTGTCACGGAGCCAGGCCTTTATTCTTTCTTGACTACATAGCGACGGGCAGGCTGAGGGCCGAAAAAGTGGCGCAGATAGTAAAGGGTGTTGCGGATGGGTGCATAGAGGCAGGCTGTGCCCTCATAGGCGGTGAGACTGCCGAGATGCCCGGGTTTTACAAGGAGGAAGAATACGATATTGCAGGTTTTGCGGTTGGAATAGTGGATCGACCGAAAATAATAGACGGGTCCGCTGTCCAGGAAGGCGATGTGCTTATCGGTTTGGCTTCCTCAGGCGTACACAGCAACGGCTATTCCCTGGTTAGAAGGTTAGTGCTTTATGACAAATACCGCCTTGATGAGAAGTATGATGTGCTGGGGTGTACAGTGGGAGAGGAGCTTTTAAAGCCCACTCGCATATACGTAAAGGGCGTTCTCAACGTGCTGAAGCGATATCGAGTGAAGGGAATTGCCCATATAACCGGTGGAGGGTTTATTGAAAATATACCCCGGGTTTTGCCTGAAGGCCTTGTAGCCGAAGTCCAACTGGGGAGCTGGCCTGTTCTGCCCATATTTGAGCTCATCAAACGTTGGGGCGATATAGAAGACAGAGAGATGTTCAATACTTTTAATATGGGGATAGGCATGGTGCTGATATGTAGTCCCGAAGATGTGGATGGCGTTGTTAACCAGCTGAAAATTGATGGTTATCCTTCTTATGTGATCGGCAGGGTTGTAAAGGGAAGCGGCGGGGTGGTGTTTATCCAGTGACGCGTATAGGTGTCTTGATTTCGGGAAGCGGTACAAACCTTCAGGCGCTGATCGATGCCATTGAGGCCGGCCGCATACCCGATGCGAAAATCGTAGTGGTCATATCCAATCGCAGCTCGGCTTACGGCCTTGAAAGGGCCAAAGCCCATGGCATCCCTGCCGAATGCATATTGAAAAAGGATTTTGAAGATGAGGCGGCTTTCAATAGAGCGATACTGGAGCGGCTTAAATTTTATAGCGTGGATTTGGTGGTGCTGGCGGGGTATTTGAGCATTCTATCTCCTGAGGTTGTACGGGCTTACCCAAATCGGATCATCAACATACATCCATCTCTTATCCCTGCTTTTTGTGGGAAAGGATTTTATGGAGAGAGGGTGCACCGCGCGGTCTTGGATTATGGGGTAAAGGTGACGGGTGCAACGGTACATTTTGTAGATGAGGGCACCGATACCGGGCCGATAATACTCCAGCGTCCCGTTGAAGTAAAGGATGACGATGATGTGCACTCGCTGGCCGCAAGGGTACTGGAAGTGGAACACCAGCTTCTGCCTGAGGCAGTCAGGCTGTTTGTGGAAGGGAAGCTTGTGGTTGAGGGACGCAAGGTAAGGATTTTGGAATGATATTTGGATTGAATGAAAGCGGAGTTGAAGGGACCAAGGTTTGTTAAATGGGGCAACATAAGAAAGTGCGTATTTAGAAGCATTATGTGGTAATGGTTACAAAAGGTAAGCAAGGAGTGGATAGGCGTATGAAAAGGCGTGCCATAATAAGCGTGTCGGATAAAACCGGCATTGTAGAGTTTGCCAGGGTGCTGAACGGTATGGGGGTGGAGATAGTATCCACCGGCGGAACTGCCAAGACATTGGCTAAAGCTGGAATTCCCGTAATAAACGTGAGTGATGTCACGGGTTTTCCTGAGTGCCTGGATGGCAGAGTAAAAACGCTGCACCCTGCCATTCACGCCGGAGTGCTTGCTATAAGAAGCAACGAGCAGCACATGAAACAGCTTGAGTCTCTGAGCATCCAGCCCATCGATTTCGTGGTCATCAACCTGTATCCTTTCAAACAGACTATACTCAAGGGCGATGTGAAGCTTGAAGAAGCCATAGAGAACATAGATATTGGCGGGCCGACCTTGCTCAGGGCGGCTGCTAAGAATTATCAGGATGTGACGGTGGTTGTGGACCCTGCCGATTATGCCGTAGTGCTTGATGAACTACAAAGATATGGCGAAGTGTCACAGGAAACCAAATTTAAGCTGGCAGTCAAGGTGTTTGAACATACAGCACATTATGATGCGCTCATTGCCGATTATCTGAGAAAGCAGGTTAAGGATGCAGGTTTTCCTGAGCTTCTCACTCTTACTTACGAGAAGGTGCAGGACCTGCGTTATGGGGAAAATCCGCATCAAAGAGCGGTGTTTTACAGAGAAGTGCTGCCGGTGCCGGGTAGCCTAACAGGGGCCAGGCAGCTCCATGGCAAGGAGCTTTCCTTCAATAACATCAACGATACCAACGGGGCTTTGGACCTCTTGAGGGAGTTCGATGAACCTACCGTGGTGGCTGTAAAACACGCCAATCCCTGCGGTGTGGCCAGCGCTCCGACCATATATGAGGCTTACATGAAGGCGTATGAGGCTGACCCAGTGTCCATATTCGGCGGAATAGTGGTGGCGAATCGCCAAATAGACGCACAGACCGCAGCAGAGATAAACAAGATATTCATAGAGATCGTGGTAGCGCCTTCATATACCGACGAGGCTCTGGAAATATTGAAGAGGAAGAAAAACATTCGCATACTGCAGCTTGAGAATATCTCGGCAAGACCCCCAAGAGGAATTTGGGATACGCGCAAGGTGCTGGGTGGTTTGTTGGTACAGGACCTGGATACAGAGCTTTTGCCCGATATGTCTCAGCTTAAAGTGGTAACAGAGAAAAAGCCCACAGATGCCGAGATGGAAGACCTGATATTTGCATGGAAGGTGGTAAAGCATACTAAGTCCAATGGCATCGCCATAGCCAAGAACAAGCAGTCATTAGGGATAGGTCCGGGTCAGGTTAACCGCATCTGGGCAGTGGAGCAGGCGATACAGAGAAGTGGGGATAAGGTGAAAGGTGCAGTGCTGGCATCTGACGCGTTTTTCCCGTTCCCTGACTGCGTGGAGGCCGCTGTAAAGGCCGGCATTTCGGCCATAATTCAGCCAGGTGGGTCAATAAGGGACCAGGAGTCCATTGACGCCTGCAACAAGTATGGGATTGCTATGGTATTTACTGGAATGAGGCATTTCAAACACTAAATTAGATGCTTAACGGGGATTGGAATGTTGTATAGTATATGATGTCACTTGGCTTGGTTGAATTAGTGCTGTTATGTGCCTATATTGACTCGATGTGCAGCATAAAACTGTAATCCGGTGTCATAACTAAGCATAATATTAAGTTGCATCATCTATAGTGAGACTTAAGTATCAGGTAGTTGCTATACAGTGCAGAAATTGCATTTGGGATATAAGTAGGCAAACATGATTTTGACGGTAAAAGTTGACGGTAAATGGGGTGAAATTGATGAAGATATTGGTTGTAGGTGGCGGGGGACGTGAGCACGCCCTGGTGTGGAAAATAAGTCAGAGCCCAAGGGTTTCAAAGATTTACTGCGCACCGGGTAATGGCGGTATATCGGAGCTCGCCGAGTGCGTCAATATACCTGCCACCGATGTGGAGGGAATAGTCCGCTTTGCAAAGCAAAACGATATAGATTTAACCGTTGTGGCGCCCGATGACCCTCTGGCCATGGGAATGGTGGATGCTCTTCAGACCGAAGGCCTCCGGGCTTTTGGTCCTACTCGGAATGCTGCCATGATAGAGAGCAGCAAGGTGTTTGCCAAAAACCTTATGCAGAAGTATGGAATTCCTACAGCAAAGTACAGAGTTTTCGATAATTACGACCAAGCGGTCAAATACGTGGAGCAAATAGAATATCCTGTCGTCATAAAAGCCGAGGGGCTGGCACTTGGCAAAGGTGTTGTAATTGCCAGTGATGTTTGTGAGGCAAAAGAAGCGCTAAAAGCTATGATGGTGGATAAGGTATTTGGTCAGGCTGGTCTGCGTGTGGTCATTGAAGAGCACCTGACCGGTCCTGAAGTTTCAGTATTGGCTTTTACAGATGGCAGAACCGTCATACCCATGGTCAGCGCCCAGGACCACAAAAGGGCATACGATGGAGACCAGGGTCCCAATACGGGAGGGATGGGGGCTTTCTCGCCAAGCCGCGTATATACACCCGACATAGCAAGGGAAGTGGAGGACTGCATAATCAGGCCCACCATAAAGGCCATGGTTGAGGAGGGAAGGCCCTTTAAAGGGGTGTTGTATTTTGGTTTGATGCTTACCGAGCAGGGACCTCGAGTGCTGGAATATAACGCCAGATTTGGTGATCCAGAGACACAGGTGGTTTTGCCCCGCCTTAAGACCGATATAGTGGATATTTTTGAAGCGGTGATCGATGAACGGCTTGATGAGATAAACATCGAATGGGAGGACAATGCAGCCGTCTGTGTAGTTCTAGCATCAGGAGGTTATCCCAAATCCTACAAGACGGGATATGAGATTTCAGGTATTGAGGAGGTATTAAAAGACCCCGATATAATAGTGTTTCATGCAGGCACCAAGAAGATTGATGGAAAATACTATACAAATGGGGGCAGGGTGCTGGGCGTAACGGCCATTGCAAAGGACCTGGATACTGCTATACAGAAGGCTTATCAAAATGTGGAGAAGATACATTTTGAGAATATGCATTACCGTAAGGATATAGGTAGGAAATGAGGCGGTAGTTAATATTGTGTAGTCTTGCTAATGCAGAAATAAATAGGGAAAAGAAATGAGGCGGTGTTGAAGTGGCTTTAGACGTTTATGGTATTTTTATTCCCCCATTCCGCCTCTCGACATAATTCCTACTTCATTTTTGTCCTACTATCCTACAGTCTAACAGTCTGACCGCTTTTGATCTCAATGGGCTGATCGTCTACTCTTAACCAAACAGATACAGCTGTGGGGTTGTATACTATATCCCCCTTTGCCGAAAATTCAAGAGCTCTCAACGCTTTTATGTATCTCATTATCTCAACGTTAGTTGCATACCAGATATTTTCCCTGTTCGACATAAGCTTGCAAAAATCTTCTATAAGCTGCCAGTTGTTCTCCCTTTCAAATTCAAAGCTGTGTCCCCATACATACATGAGTTTTAACTTCCCTTTATATTTATAGTCCAAAAACCTCCGTCCCATTTCCATTAAATTATCATTATGGTGGCAGGTTGGCGACCAGGTTAAAAAGTTATCTGGGATACGAAAATCATGATGTGATGTAACAGTCCTTGCGTATTCAATACCAAGCCCAGGCAGCATATCTACAATCTTCTGATTGTATACTCCAAAAGGATAGGACATCCCTTTTACCGGATACCCAACCAGGGACTCCAGAGCTTTTCTGTCTTCGATTATTTCTTCTACTACAGCTTCAATAGGTATACAATTTAAGAACGGATGGGTTCTTGTATGAACTGATACCTCATGCCCATTATACAGCCGTGCGACTTCATCTGGCGAAACAAAAAGCTCTTTCCCGAGATTCCCCGAGTTTAAATGAAAAGTCCCTTTTATTCCGTACGCGTTAAAAATTTCAACAAGCCTCCTGTCAAATATTTGTCCATCGTCGTAGCTCATGGTCAAAGCTTTTGTTTTTCCGTGAGGGAACAAATCAAATTTGATATTCATCTTTATCACCTCGATATTAAACTGTATTTTATTCTTCAGTGGTAAAGGGTGACGCCGGCAAACCTTCTTTATTGTATAAATTGGCTCCCTCTGGATTATCCGCCCATGCGTACCGTACTGCAACAGGATTTAGGACATTATCGTGCCAGACCACAACCCTGTCATTTTCTATGACCGCCTTTGCCCATACAAACTTTTTATCTCTACTGGCTATTGCAAAGTGCTTTAGCTCGCCGCCACCTTTTGCAATCAATCCGTTGCCTGTATTTGAAAACTCAATTATCACCCTGTTTCCTTCCACCTTCATTGATTTGTAAAGTGGGCCTGAAGCCACCAGGTCTTTTTCGCCATACGCAAGCTTTCGAGCAAGCAGCGCAAGCTTCTCTCCCACATCTTTTTTATTTAACGGGTGCAGGTCATTCCACTCGCCCAAATCAATGGCAACGGCCATGCCTGTATTGGGAACGTCCAGCGCCTTTCGCTGTTCTTCCCTGAGCTCGGCCCACTTGCTTTCGGAAGGCTGCTCTTTTGCCTCCATAAAGTTTGCCAGCTGCACATAAAGAAACGGAAAATCGTCCTGCCCCCATTTCTTCCTCCAGTCCGCTATCATGGCAGAAAACTTCTTGCTGTATCTTTTTGGATTATCGGTGTTGGATTCGCCCTGGTACCATATAACGCCTTTGATGCCGTAGTTTAAAAGCGGCGCGATCATGCCGTTAAACAAACCTGTCGGCTTATACTGAAAGAAGGTTACAGGCGGCAACGGTTCATTCACTGCCGTTCCCACCCTGCGCTGCCATTCTCCTTCCAGGTTAATTTCCTGACCATCGCCGAAAAGCCTGTATATTTTGCCCTTTATGAATTCGCCGTTACCGTCGTTGCTTATAACCCTTAAGACAATTAATTTTTACCTGCTTTGAGAAGACCTGCGGAAACCCCGTATTTTCTCGGAGGATAACGATATGAAGTGGAACCTACTAAAACGCCGTTAATGTACGTCCAATCGCTGTCCACTATCGTACCCATATAAAGCTTTGCAGGTTTGCCAGCCATAAAAGCAGGCACGTCGATTTATCAGTCGAGGCAATCTGAGTGCCATAGTCAATCCCTTCTTTGGAATTTGTTTATATAGCAGGCTAATGCATTTACATACTTTACCCGGTGGATTCCAACAAATACGTCAGCCTTTACTTCATGTAAATTTTATTTAATAAAATAATTACTGCCTGCGTTTAATACTCTTTACGATTTGCTTAAATTTTAACATGCCCGTATAAAAATAACAAGAGTTTACAATTTAACTTTGACAAAAACCATCATTACTTTTCCTTAAAAAAGTGTTGCATTTAATATTGCAATTTTTCAAAAAATCCAATTTCTGCAAGTTTCTTTAAAAATTTGATTATTTTATTGGTTCCTGTTATAATTAAGTTATCAAACATTGATGTTACCCTTTTTGTTTTTTGTGATAATTTAATTATAACAAAGGATGACATAAATGTTTTAATTTTTATATACCTTATACTTTTTTATGTGGTGATTTATTTCTGTGATTTTACTCCTTTATAGATGGAAAGACGCAGTTAAGAGAGTAATTTTTACAAAAACAAGATTGGAGGAGTGATGTATATAATGTCTAAATTTATTTATCCTAAAACAGTTGAGAAGTGGTGTGTCTTTGAAGTAACTGTAAAGGGGCCTTCTGATGGAAATCCTTTTATAGATTATAAGATGAGAGGAACATTTCATAGTAAAAATGAAACAAAAACTGTGGAGGGTTTTTATGACGGTGATGGTATATATAAAGTTCGATTTATGCCTTCTTTTGAAGGGAAATATAGATTTGCCGTTGAAGTAAATTTTTCTGATAAAGTATATGAAGGCGAGTTTACGGTTACTCCAGCATCAAAAAATAATCATGGTCCTGTAAGAGTAGCAAATACTTATCATTTTGCTTATGAAGATGGTACACCGTATTATCCAATTGGTACCACATGTTATGCTTGGGTACACCAAAAAATGGAATTACAAGAAAAGACTTTAGAAACGCTTAAAGACAGCGTATTTAATAAAGTTCGTTTTTGTATATTTCCAAAACATTATCTCTATAACTTAAATGAGCCGTTAACATATCCCTATGAAGGAACTCCATGTGATAGTTCTTTTTTAAATGAAGAAAATTTTAGCTTTTCACAGGAATTTAAAGGTAATAGTTGGGATTTTAAGCGTTTTAATCCCAAACATTTCCAATTGATAGAAAAGCGTATTCAAGATTTAATGGATTTGGGAATCGAAGCAGATTTAATACTTTGGCATCCATACGATCGATGGGGTTTCAGTAAGATGAGTAAGGAAGAAGATGATTTATATTTAAATTATGTTATTGCTCGTTTTGCTGCTTATAGAAATGTATGGTGGTCACTTGCAAATGAATATGATTTACTTAAAACTAAAACTTTACAAGATTGGGAACGATTTGCTTCTATAATTTGCGAAAAAGATCCGTATAATCATTTGAGATCTATACATAATTGTATGGCACTTTATGATTTTTCAAGGCCTTGGGTCACACATTGTAGTATTCAAAGAATTGATGTATATAAAACTACTGAGTATGTTGATGAATGGAGAACACGATTTAAAAAACCAGTTATATTTGATGAACTAGGTTATGAAGGAGATATTGATCAAGGATGGGGTAACCTTACAGGACAGGAGGTAGTGAGGCGTTTTTGGGAGGCTGTATGTCGTGGCGGTTATGCTACCCATGGAGAAACTTTTGTTAATCCAGAAAATATTTTATGGTGGAGTCATGGCGGCAAACTTCGTGGAGAAAGTGCTGAGCGTTTAAAGTTTCTATATAAAATCCTATGTGAGACACCTGGACATGGTCTAAGGCCACATAGATTATCATGGGATGAAGTCGTTGCCGTACCTGATACGCCGTTGAACATGGGTGAATACTATTTAATATATTACGGTTTTAATCGTCCTAGTTTTAGAAGATTTTATTTTGATGACAATACAAAATATAAAGTGGAAATTATTGACACATGGAATATGACTATCACGGATGCAGGAATTTATAAAGTAATTCGGTAATATGTCAAGGGGGGATTCAAAAAAAGTTGAAAATTTTTTAGCGATTTAAACCTAAAAAAGGGCATAGCAAAGCTAACCATCATCCAAAGGAGATGGTAATAATTAACATAAATGTAAATTAGGAAGTCGGTTTTAGTTTAAACTAACATCTCCTTTCCTGGCGGATGGATTGTAAAGTTTTTCATCGCGCAGCAGAGCGAAGACTAACCTTACCGCCTTACGGGCTGTAAGCACCAAAGCCCTCTTATGATGATGGGTCTTGCTTTCGTTGTACTTGCGAGAGTAATAGTCAGCAAATTCGGGTAAATACTTCCTGAGCTGTTCTGCGGCCTGTATGAAGTAGTATCTGAGGTAGTGGTTCCCAGTCTTTCTGATAAAAGTATCATCAGCAGTAAAGTCTCCAGACTGGTATTCAGACCAATACAGACCTGCAAATTTGGCCAAAGCGTTATCGTTCTCGAAGCGAGAAATGCCCCCTATTTCAGATATAAGGCCAGCAGCCAGGACGGGACCAATACCTTTGACTGAAGTTAAGCACAGGAACTCGTTTTTAAAAAGGGGCAGCTCCTTTTCAATGGCTTTATCCACAGCTTTGATTTGCTTTTCCAGAGCCTTTACGTTTTCAAGGCAGGATTTAAGCACAAAGCTTAGTGAGTTATCCACAGAAGCGTTAAGCCTGTAAGATTTTGCAGCTGCCTCTTTTAAGGCTTTAGCGGTGGCCAGTGGACATTCAAAATGCTTTTTGCCATGTTCCATAATAAAATCAATGAGTTCATCAAGCGATCGAGTCGCAATATCCTCTACGGTAAGAAACTCATGGAACAGTTCTGTAGCGGAGGCCCCGAAGTTGTTAGAGAAAACCTTGTCCTGGCATATAGCACTGAATTTAAGAAACAGATTGCTCAGGTAGTAGGATTTTTCCCGAGCCAGGTTTTCCACAAGGTGATACCTGTAGCGAGTAAGCCTTTGGAGAGCAAGGTATCTAAAATCCACAGGGCACGACTTGGGTAGCCTACCGAAACGAAGTCTTTCTGCGATGGTGTTGGCATCCACCCAATCATTTTTAGGGAGATTGCCCAGGGACTTTTTGAAGTTTTCAATGAGTTTGGGGTTAAAGCAAATAATGTGAGGGTGATAAGGCTTAAGCTGTGGGGAATCAGCCAATAGATGCTGTATATGCCAGCCATACACTGAAGTAGATTCAAGGCCGATGAACAGGGTATCAACAGCTAAAGCCTTACAGCACCTGAGTATAGTATCTATAAGGATATCAGCCCCAACTTGGTCATTGGTGACTGAGAAAGGTTTGACGACTTCAACCCCATTCTGGTCGATGATAGATACCTTGTAATCCTTAAGGCTGAGGTCAAGGCCTACAAAGAGCTTATTCACATTTAACACCTCCTTTCTGGGGGGAGTGACAAGGTAAAGGATATTTGGGATAACCCTAGCAACCAGGTTATATAACAGCCTCGCGGTATTAGCTCTTAGCAATACAGGCTTTAGTCTCCTGCTGCCGAGAACCTGTACTACGACAAAGCAGAATTCGAGTTAGAAACGGCAAACCTGGTGTAGGGACCATACTTTCTTGAGCAGTCGAGCTGCAAGGGAGGCAAAGCCTGTCCCAGATATCTTTACCAGATAATCATGCTACAGGTTATCCCAAAAGTAAAGAGTTTTTTTGCCGTCTATGGGAGACGGCGCCATATACCACCGTTTGTGATTGGTGAGTATATGGATTAGGGTTGAGGTGCCATTCAAAAGCTTGCAGCGAGCTTTGAATGGGGAATAAGATATGGTGGGTTAATTACCAGTTAATAACTGGTAAAATAAATGGCCTAAAAGCTAATTGATTTGTTGTTTACAAACACTATTATACGAGGAGAGCAGTACAGTCAAGGACGAGGTAACAGAAAAGCCGGCAGAAGAAAAGCCAACTGAAGAAAAGCCGGCGGAAGAAAAACCAACCGAAGAAAAGCCGGTTGAAGAATCAAAAGCAACACCTGAAATGGATTTTGACCTAGGTGGGCGGACCATTAAAGTTGTAGCATGGTGGGATATGTCAATTACAGGCGAAGACCCTGCTAGTGTAAAAAGGAGAGAAAATTTAGAGGCTTTAATGAAAAAGCACAACTTTAAAATTGAATATCAGGCAATTGATTACGGTGAATATCATGACAAATTGATTGCTTCTTTAATGGCAGGTCAGCCAATTGGCGATATTGTCCGAATAGGAAAGTCTTTCATGATTCCAACGCTGGTAAAACAGGATTTCTTCTGGCCAATAGAGGAAGAATGGATTAAAAATGATAGGGTGTTTAATCAAAAATACACCAAAGAATTTTTCCAATACAAGGGCAAAGGTTATGCTTTTTCGAATGCTGCAGACATGGCGACAGGTATTATCTATAATAAGACTTTAATGAAGAAATTGGGATTAAAGCCACTTCAGCAATATGTAGATGAAGATAAATGGACATGGGATACGTTTATCGAGGTAGCAAAATCAGCCAATCGAGATACAGACAATGATGGTAAGATAGACACCTGGGGACTTGCATCAGGTGGATTCCTTGAACAAGCTCTGGCTGCCAATGAAACGGACTTAGTAGCTGGAGACAAACAAAATCTTGATGACCCAAGGGTAATTGAAGCTCTGAACTTCATTTCGCGGCTTCATACAGAAGGCGTTCCCAGGCCTTCGGAAGGTGGAGATTGGAGAGAACCACGGAATTTCTTTGTGCAAGGTAATACTCTGATGTACGCTGGGGCTGACTGGGAGATAGGTGGGCTTAAGAATGATATGCCAGATTATGAGCTTGGTTTTCTGCCGTTCCCTAAAGGGCCAAGTGCAAGTGGTTACCATGCTTGTGAACCACTCGTTCAAGCCATAGCAATCCCTAAGGCAGTATCCAATGCTCGGGAATTGGTGTATATTTGGGAGAAGATTTATGACATTCCTGACGAACTCCGTGAAGAGTATCCCAATCAAAATTGGTATGAGAGCCTTTTTGAAGATGAAGCAGATATAAACAATCTCAGGATGGCTGCGGCGGGTATGAGAATTACTGACCGCGCTTCATATCCATCTCTACCTTACTGGGACTTCCTTGGAGAACTGACCAGCGGAGTCTCGGTATCTACGTTAATTGAGAAATACAAGGCACCATTCCAGGCTGCAATTGATGAAGTGTGGAAGAAGTAAAAATTGAAAGTGTTATTATTAGAAGTCATAATTGAAAAGTCGGTCCCCGTTGGAATATTTCCAGGGGGCCGACTATTTACTCAATTTTAATAATTATATTTGAAAATGTGAAAGGAAGCACTGTTGACTGTAGGCGAGGTGATGAGATGAACATTGCAAAGAAAAAAACCACAATAATATTGGTTGTGCTCGCGATAATGGTTTTAACGTTGTGTTTACCTAATTTAACGTTAGCCAAGAAGGTTAATATGCTGTCAGTAGTAAAAGCAGACGACTCTGAGAGGGTACGGTTGTCTGATTTGTTGCAGGCAATTTCCGAATACTCTGATGAAAATGACTACGATCAATATTTGAAAACATATTCTAATTCTAATAGACCGAATCGCACTATAAGAATTGAAGGAGAGGAATATATAGAAACAAAGGGTGGCAATTTTGAAATTGTAGATAATTATATGGGGCTTAATGAAGAAGCTGTTTTGACTCCCGAGAGTGGTACTATTAGTTGGAAGATAAGAATTGAAGAAGCAGGGCTGTATAATATACGCATTCATTATTTCCCGGTTGAGGGGAAGAGTGCGGCTATAGAGAGGGCAATATTAATTAATGGTAAGACACCATTCAAAGAGGCAGAGTTAGTATTGTTTGATCGAGTATGGGGCAATCGTGATGCGGAAATCAAGAGAGATGACAGAGGAAACGACTTACGCCCACTTCAAGTTGAAAAGCCGACATGGATATTAGCGCCAATAGTGGACAAAACGAGTTACTATGAGGAGCCATATTTGTTCTATTTTGATAAAGGAGATCAAATTATTTCCTTAGTCTCTCTAAGGGAGCCTATGGCTATAGACTATATTGAGTTGTATAGAGAAGAACAAATAAAAACTTATGAGCAAGTTAAAAAGACTTATGAAGAGGAAGGATTAAAGCCTACGCAGAATCATTTAATAATGGTTCAAGCAGAGTCAGCAATCGCTAAATCTTCACCAACGCTTTATCCTATATCAGATAGGTCTAGTCCTTCAGTCATCCCTTATCATGTGTCTAAGATCAGAATGAATGCAATTGGAGGTTATAACTGGAGGTTACCTGGACAGTGGATAGAGTGGAAAGTTGAGGTTCCGGAGGATGGCTTGTATTGTATTGCATTAAAGCGCAAACAGGATCAGCTTCGTGGAATATATGCCACCCGTAGCCTCATGATAGATGGTAAATATCCATTTGAGGAAATGAAACGGATTCGATTCAATTTTAATCGCCAATGGCAAATGGATGTGCTGGGTGATGAGGAGCCTTATTTGTTTTACCTTACAAAAGGAACTCATCGAATACGTTTAATCGTTACATTGGGGGATATAGCGCCGCTTATCAAAATAATAGAAAACAGCGTGTTAAAGTTAAATGAAGTGTATAGAAAGGTTGTCATGATTACATCAACCAATCCTGACCCATACCGTGATTATCAGTTAGAAAAGCGGATACCTAATTTGTTAGAAACATTAAGTGAACAAGCTGAAATAATTCAAAAAGTAGCAGACTATTTGTTGCAATTGACCGGTGAAAAAAGTGATAAAGTTGTGCCTCTTTATAACCTTGTAACTCAATTACAGGACATAGTCAAGCGACCTGAGACTTTGCCGCGGAGGTTGGATACTTTTAAAGTAAATGTAGGTGCGTTGGGGACATGGCTTCTTACTGTCAAAGAGCAACCGTTGACTCTTGATTACTTGATTGTGTTCTCACCAGGTCAAAAACTTCCAAATGCAGAAGCAAGTTTCTGGCAGAGGCTAAAACATGAAATAGGTTCGTATTTTGCATCATATGTTGAGGATTATTCTATTGTTGGCAACGTTGGAGAAACTGATAGATCCATTACAGTATGGATCACAACCGGTCGTGATCAGGCTCAGACGATAAAAGCGATGATTGACGATACATTTACACCAGAAAAAAATATCTCGGTAAAATTGAGGTTAGTGCCTAGTAACATCTTGTTGCCAGCCACATTAGCAGGCCAAGGGCCGGATGTGGCAATGCAGGTTGGTGAGGACATACCGGTTAATTATGGTATGAGAAATGCGGTAGTAGATTTAACACAATTTGAGGATTTTGAAGAAGTGGCAAGTCGATTTCATGAAAGTGCACTACTGCCCTATAGATATGAAGGAGGAGTGTATGGCTTACCTGAGCAACAGGTATTTCCGGTGTTATTCTACAGAAAAGATATTCTTGAAGAGTTAGACTTGGAACCTCCTAAAACATGGGATGAGGTTTATTACATGATTGCTGTACTGAAAAAGCATAATCTGGATTTTTATCTGCCAGTTGATATGTCGGCTTATGCAATATTGTTGTATCAAAATGGGGGCGAGTTTTACGCTGATGGTGGAAAGAGAAGTGCCCTGGATTCTGAAATCGCAATTGACGTATTTAGAAGATGGACGCAGTTTTACACAAACTATAAATTGCCATTACAAGCCGATTTTGTTAACCGATTTAGGACTGGTGAAATTCCTATTGGGATAGCACCTTACAATACTTACAATACATTAGTAGTGTTTGCTCCAGAAATTAAAGGTTTATGGGATTTTACAGTTGTACCTGGTACAGTGCAATCAGATGGAACCGTAAGACATGATGTAGCAAGTTCAACGTCTGCTATAGTAATGATAAAAAATACAAAGGATAAAGAAGCAGCATGGGAATTCATGAAGTGGTGGACTGATAAAGAAACGCAGGTTCGTTTTGGTAGAGAGATGGAAGCGCTGATGGGAGAAGCTGCGCGTTATCCCACAGCAAACGTTGAAGCATTGGAGGAACTGCCATGGCCTGTTAAGGATTATCAAAATCTAAAAGAACAATGGAAATGGGTCAGGGGGATTCCGCAGGTGCCGGGTGGTTATTTCACAGGAAGGCATCTTGATAATGCTTTCAGAAAAGTAGTGAATAGTGGCGAGAATTACAGAGAAGCGCTATTGGACCATGTGATTTATATCAATGACGAAATTAAGATTAAACGGCAGGAGTTTAATCTACCGTATTAAAGGAAGGGAGTGGCGATTTTTGCGTGCAGAAAGCGTTGGAACCAGGCTTTTTTCTCCTATAAAATTAGAGAAACATTTTCAGTGGGTTGCTTTAAGGAGAGAGATATACAGAAATAGACATTATTATATATTAATGGCCCCATATATGATCATTTTCTTTATATTTACTGTGTTGCCTGTATTAGCTTCGTTGGGAATAAGTTTTACTTATTTTAATATGTTAGAACCGCCTCGTTTTATTGGATGGCAGAATTACTCCCGTTTATTTTTAAACGATGATGTTTTTCTGATAGCACTAAGAAATACTTTTTATTTCGCAATTATTACAGGGCCTGTAAGCTACATTGCGTGTTTCTTATTTGCGTGGATCATCAATGAACTACCGCCCAAGATTCGTGCATTTATGACGTTGGTATTTTATGCTCCATCAATATCAGGTAATGTATACTATATATGGCAAATTATATTTTCGGGTGATAAGTACGGCTATATAAATGGCTTTCTGATGAGGTTAGGGCTTACTCTTGAACCTATACAATGGCTTAAAGATGAGAGATATATTTTAAGCGTGCTAATCATTGTGCAGCTGTGGATGAGTCTTGGAACGAGTTTTCTTGCTTTTATAGCGGGTTTACAGACACTTGATAGGAGCTTGATTGAAGCTGGTGCAGTGGATGGTATAAAAAATAGATGGCAAGAGTTATGGTATATTGTATTGCCTTCAATGAGGCCGCAGCTGTTGTTTGGAGCCGTAATGCAAATCACCAGTTCTTTGGCCGTTGCAGATATTTCAGTGGCATTAGCGGGATTTCCAAGCGTCAATTATGCTGGGCATACGATTGTAACGCACCTTATGGATTACGGCTCAATCAGGTTTGAGATGGGATATGCATCTGCAATAGCAACCGTTCTTTTTATTATCATGCTGGGTACAAATCTTTTAACGCAAAAACTACTAAGAAAGATAGGTGGGTGAAAATGGCAATTAAGAGGATGTCAGCTTTTCGTCATCAGAAGCAACTAAATCGTTCATTTGCTGTTACGTTTATGTTATTTGTACTCCTTGCATTGTTTGGTGCATTTATGGCTTTACCATTGATATATACAATTAACAATGCTTTTAAGCCTTTAGACGAATTGTTTTTGTTTCCTCCCAGATTTTTTGTACGAAACCCTACTTTTGATAATTTTTACGATCTAGTGTATTTGATTGGAAATTCGTGGGTACCATTCTCTAGATATTTGTCAAACACAATCTTTATTACCTTATTAGGCACTGCTGGGCACGTGATATTCGCTTCTGCAGCAGCCTATCCGTTGGCAAAGTATAAATTCCCAGGCTCAAAGACTTTATCTACTATAGTAGTGTTGTCTTTGATGTTTTCGGGACACGTTACGGCTATTCCCAACTATATGATTATGTCCCGCTTAGGTTGGATAGATACACATGCATCTATAATAATCCCGGCGTGGGCTTTCCCACTCGGACTTTTTTTGATGAGGCAATTCATGGAACAGCTTCCGTCCTCTTTGTTAGAAGCAGCCAAAATGGATGGAGCAAGTGAGTATAGGATTTTCTGGCAAATTGTGATGCCCAACGTTAAGCCTGCTTGGTTGACCCTTATAATTCTGCGCCTTCCCTCACTCTGGGGGTCGGACGGTGGGAGTTTTATATACAGCGAAAATCTAAAAACCTTGAATTATGCATTGGGTCAGATTACGCAGGGAGGTATTGCAAGAGCGGGGGTAGGAGCTGCTATTGGTTTAGTACTTATGATAGTGCCCATTACCATGTTCATAATTTCACAGAGCAATGTCATACAAACGATGGCTACTTCTGGAATAAAAGACTAGAAGGGAGCATTGTGAGATGATTAGAAGCAAAAAGTTATTTTTCATTATTTCGCTAGTTTTGTTTATTAATCTTTTAATTGGATATAGCAATGCATATGCTGATTATGCTCCTCCTTCCTATAATTATTCTTACTGGAGAGACAGTGCAGCAGCGCCTGCTGCATATGAGGCAACACGAATTATAAATGGTGAACTGCTGGGTGTTGGTTCTTTAAAAGAGCCAACTGATATTTATGTCTTAAATAATGAAAGGATATATATCTTGGATTCGGGGAACAACCGCATTATCGTTACCGATGCAAATTTCAAATTAATAAAAGTAATTGATTCCTTCGATAATAACGGGCAAATTGATCGTTTCTCAAACCCGCAAGGTATTTTCGTTACAGACGACTATCATCTGTATGTTGCGGATACGGGTAACAAGAGAGTTGTTCATTTAGATGAGAACCTTAGACCGGTGGCTATTATTGATTCACCGGAATCAGAGTTATTAGCAGAAAATTTTGAATTTAAACCTGCTAAAATTGTTGTGGACAAAGCGGGCAGAATTTATGTCATGGCTATTGGAGTATTTGATGGTTTTATGGAATTCAGTCCAGATGGGGTTTTTACCACTTTTATTGGTGCTAATAGAGTAAAAGTAGATCCAATTGAATATTTATGGAAGCTTTTGTCGACAAGGGAACAACGCAGTAGAATGGTACAGTTTGTGCCGACCGAATTTACAAATTTGGACATTGATGAGGATGGATTTATATATGCAGTTAGCGCTGATAATACTGATGAAGATGTGAAGAGATTAAATGCTCAAGGGATAGACATTTTACGTAGGGATGGATATGTACCTCCACGGGGGGATATTCGTTATACTCGGGAAGAAGGGCCATCAAGGTTAATCGATATTGATGTTACTGATAGCGAAATTTATTCTATTCTTGATGCGAAAAGAGGGCGTATATTTACCTACAATGGTGATGGTTACTTGCTTTACATCTTTGGTGGACTAGGGAATAGCTTAGGGGAATTTGATACTCCTGTAGCAATAGAGCGTGTGGGAGATAACTTCTTAGTGCTTGACAAAGCATTGGGAGAGATAACGATATTTGAGCCTACAGAATATGGTAGGGTCGTGAATGAAGCTATTAGGAGTTACTATCAAGGAGATGAGGAAAGAGCTGCCGAAATGTTTACCAGAGCGGTTAATCTGAACGCTAATTTTGAGTATGCTTATGGGGGAATAGGTAAGGCTTTTTTGAGGAAAGGCGATTATGAAAAAGCCGTAGAGTATTTTAAGGAAAGTATGGATCGGAAGAATTATTCAAAAGCCTACATTCTCTATCGTCGAGAGACATTAAGAGGATATTTCCCTTTATTGATGACGGTATTATGTATTCTGATATTGTGTACTCCTTTAATAAAAAAGTATATATGGCGCAACATCAGGGGAATTCCATTGTTTGAAAAAGAAGAGTTAAGATATCCTTTGCGGTTAATAGTTCACCCATATGACGAGTATTGGGAATTGAAATACAGAAGGGATAAGAGGGTCAATCTCATTATATCGTTCGTGATTTTGGCGCTGCTATCTCTTACCAGAATTTTGCAGGCGCAGTATAATGGGTTTTTGGTAAATTACAATAATCCCAGGGAGTTTAACAGCATTTTAGAGGTTGTATATGTAGTAGTACCGGTGTTGTTCTGGTGTATAGCCAATTGGTCCTTGACAACATTGATGGATGGCGAAGGAAAGTTTTCAGAAATATTCATATCAACTTGTTTTGCATTGATTCCGCTAATTTTGATAGGTATTCCCTGGGTCTTGTTAAGTAACTATATATCGGCAGATGAAGTTACTTTTTATAACTTTTCGCAAAGTGTTGCGGCGCTGTGGTGTTTGTATTTGTTGTTTGTTGGCAATATGACAGTGCACCAGTTTACGCCATCTAAGACAGTGGGGACTATGATTTTGACTGTTGGGACGATAGGTTTTTTGGCTTTCCTGTGCCTGTTGTTCTTTAATCTGATACAGCAACTTTTATCATTTGCAGTTACCGTATTTAGAGAGATTCTGCTACGTTTCTGAAGGAGGACGATAAGATGAAGTTATTAAAACGCTTATTTCTTTGTATGCTATGTTTATCGATGTTTGTTGCAGGTTGTTCGACTAGTACAACGAAAATTGACGATTTACAGGGTATACAATTGGAAGGGGAACAAACTTTAACGGCCGCTTTTACCAATCCTCTCCTTCAAGATATGAAGGGAATAGCAGAAAATAGTTATTTACAGTTGTATATAAATGACCAAACCGCGGAGATTGCGGTACTTGATAAAAGGAGTGGACAGATTTGGCGCAGTAACCCGACAGATAGAGATGGGGATCCTATTGCTAGTGGGGAGAAAAAGGATTTATTGTCTGCTCAGGTAACTCTGGAGTTTTGTAATGAGTTTGGACAATATAACTATGCTAATTCTTATACCGATAGCATAGCCTATAAGCAGGTAGCTTATAAGTTGATACCTGACGGAGTAAGGGTAACTTATAAGTTTGGTAAGATAGAAAAGACTATAGAAGATTTGCCCAAAATGATAAGCAAGCAAAGGTTTGAAGAGAAGATATTAAGTAAAATTGAGGATAATACTTTGCTGCGTACATTGAAGATTGCGTATAGAGAAGATAAAGAAAAAGGGGTGTATGTGAGAAACGATGGCCTATCTGGTATACAACTTAAGCGTACGCTTCAAGCTTTTGAAATTGCAGGTTATACCGAAGAAGATCTGGCCTATGACCTTGCAGAGCATAATTTGACTCAGACAAAACCAGTTCCTCGATTGTTTTATGTTATACTGGAATACAAGTTGGAAGGAGACAGCCTCGTTGTCAGAGTCCCAGTAGATGGAATACGATACCTGAAAGAATATCCCGTTCATGAAATAAGCATTCTGAATTTCTTTGGAGCTGGCGGGCCAAGTGAGGAAGGTGCGCTTTTTGTGCCGGATGGGTCAGGGGCATTGATATATTTTAATAACGGTAAATCAAAATATACTCCCTACAGGCAGGAAATCTACGGAACAGATTTGACGGTAGATAATACGGAATTTTTAATTAGAGCTGAAAAAGCGAGGATGCCAGTTTTTGGAGTAATTAAGAAAAACAGTGCATTATTGGGGATTATTGAAGAAGGGGCTGCTGTTGCTATAGTCAATGCCGATGTGAGTGGAAGGGAGAATAGTTATAACTATGTTTATCCAAGTTTTTATGTAATAAATAAAGATGATGTTACTTTGCAGGGGGAGGGACAAAAGCGCTCATTTCCTCGTTACCAGGAAGAACCAATGAAAACAGATTTTGTTGTACGTTATGTTTTCTTGAACGGGAAAGAGGCTTGTTATGAGGGTATGGCTAAATACTATCAGCAATACTTAATAAAGAATAACATGCTTAGGGAAAATAAGGATAGGGAAACTTCAAATAGTGATATTCCTTTTTACCTGCAGTTAATTGGAAGTATACCTACCCGGAAACATTTTGTAGGGGTACCTTATAGGGCGTTGGAACCTTTAACGACGTTTGAACAGGCAAAGATAATTCTATCTGAATTGGAACAATTGGGTGTGAGCAATATTAAGCTAAAATACAGTGGTTGGTTTAACGAAGGCGAGTATCATAAAGTTCCAAAATCTATATCGGTTGATGGAGTTATAGGGGGTCGAAAGGGATTAAACGATTTTTTAGAGTATATTAAAGAAAAAAATGTCTCTTTTTATCCTGATGTTGCTCTATTGAGAGTTTATAATACTTCAGGTTTTAATGAAACTAGGGAAGCAGCCAGAAGGTTGACAGCGTTACCTGCAGCTGTATATCCAATTGATTTGGCATCAAATCGTCGTGACAGGGACCGTTATCCTTCATATGTATTATCTCCACGATATGTAAAAGAGTACGTTGAAAAGATGTTATCTGGTATAGTAAGACTAAACTTTAATGCGATATCTTTAAGAGACCTTGCTGATGAGTTAAACAGCGATTATCGCAAAAATAATCAAATTGACAGGACGGAATCTGAGAAGATTTCTATTCAAGCTTTGGATAAAATTTATCAAAGTGGATTGAATATTATGGTTAAAGGTGGCAACGCATATGCCTGGCCATATGTGACGGATATCACAGATGTATCTCTGGGGAATAGCAAGTATAAAATAGAAGACGAGGCGATTCCTTTTTACCAGATGGTCATCCGTGGGTTCATTGAATACACAGGAACACCATATAATTTATCTACTTATACCAATCATCGTCAGTATGTATTGAAATGCCTGGAGTATGGTTCTAATGTATATTTTGTGTGGAGTTATGAACCCAGCCATAAGGTAAAAGATACAGACTTTGACTATTTATATTCTATTTATTATAGAGAATGGATCGGCTTAGCAACTCAGGTTTATCGACAGGTAAATGAAGTATTGAAACGAGTAAATAATCAGGAAATAATTTCTCACCAAAAAATAAAAGATGGGGTTTTTAAAACGGTATATGAAAATGGTGTATATGTAATTGTAAATTACAATCGTGCGCCTGTATTTGTTGAAGGTGTACGAATTGAAGCAGAAGACTTTTATGTGGGTGGTGATAGTAAATGAAGACTAATTTAAATGTAAGAGGCAATGTAACTCCTGTGAATATAAAGAGGAAATATAGGCCATATGAGCGACAAAAAGCGTTGTGGGGATTTATTTACATTTTGCCGTGGCTCATAGGTTTTATCTCGTTTTTTGTGATACCATTGGTTAATTCTTTCCGTTACAGTTTAAGTAAAGTAGAGGTGAAAGAGGGAGGAGGGTTAAGCATTATATTTGTAGGGCTTAATAATTATATTGAAGCTTTTACAGTGCATACGAGTTTTAACCGCACGTTGGTAGAGTCAATTACTAATATGGCGGTGAACGTACCCTTGATTGTAGTATTCAGCTTATTTGTTGCTGTAATTCTTAACCAGAAATTTAAGGGTAGGACATTTGCAAGAGCTGTATTTTTCCTCCCTGTCATTTTAGCTTCGGGGATTATTGCCAATCTTGAGAGTTCGAGTTTGATTGAAGCAATACAAGCCGAAAGAGCCGGATCCAGGTTTCTTAATATATTGACCAGTTTTGAATTGGAGCGGATGATGCTGGGAATGGGGGTTGATGAGACAATTGTTGGGTATTTAACAGGTGCAGTGGATCGAATATATGAAATAATCAGTCAATCGGGTGTGCAGATTTTAATTTTTCTAGCTGGGATTCAGTCGATACCACCGCAAATGTATGAGGTAGCAATAATAGAAGGGTCTACTGGGTATGAGGCGTTTTGGAAGATTACTTTCCCTATGGTTAGTCCGCTTATCCTCGTCAATGTGATTTATACAATTATTGATCATTTTTCAAGTAATGCGATGACGGATTTAATTCGTGAGACCGCTTTGAAATCTTTCAATTTTGGATTGGGGTCAGCGATGGCTTGGGTCTATTTTGTAGCTATAAGTATTATTTTGATTGTTTGTTCTTATCTAATTTCTAAGAGAGTCTTTTATCAAGAATAAAGAAAAAAGATTTGTTTCAAGGGGAGGTAAATACATTGATAAGGGAAAGAATATTATTTTTGTTAAAATACGGGAGAAAATGGTTATGGCCTTTTGCGCGTTTAGTGTTATTAATAGGATTGTCGTTTGTCATTTTGTATCCAATCTTTAAAAAAATATCCTTTGCAATAAGGGCTAAATCGGACCTATATTCACCAATTGTCGTTTGGATTCCGCAGAATTTTAGCCTAGAAAATTTTAGATACGCAATTGAAATGATGGACTACTGGAAGACTTTATTAAATACTACTACACTTTGTTTGTTGACAACAATTTTAACCCTTATTTCTTGTGGATTGGCTGGGTACGGGTTTGCTAGGTTGAGATTTAAAGGAAGCAACTTGCTTTTTGCTGGTGTAATATTTACTATTCTTGTTCCACCTACAACTATTTTTATTCCTGTTTATTTAAACTTAAAGGATTTTACATTAATGGGATTAATTCCATTAATTACGGGGAAACCAGTAAACTTGATGGATAGCTATTGGCCATTTGTTCTTACTTCCATGACTGCTAATTCTTTTAAAGGAGGGCTGTTTATTTTCATATTCCGACAGTTTTTTAGAGGGATTCCACGGGAATTGGAAGAAGCTGCTTATGTAGATGGGGCTAGTGTGACAAAAACATTCACCAGCATTATGCTGCCAAATGCAATCCCTGCCATTATAACAGTTGGCCTTTTCTCATTTGTGTGGCAGTGGAATGATAGTTTTTATACTACAATGTATTTACCGTCAGCTAAAGTTATAGCTACCCAGTTGGCATCGTTGCCTTATAATTTATCTATCAAATTAACCTCGATGTTAGGTGGAAGCGCCAAGGCAGATCCATTCTATTTAAGCATGGTGCAGGATACGGGCATTTTGCTTGCAATGCTGCCCTTGATTATACTGTATATATTTACTCAGCGTTACTTTGTAGAAAGCATTGAAAGGACAGGTATTGTTGGTTAATAATCGAGCATATAGGAGGGGGAATAAATATATGCCTGCAATTTTGAGAGTAGAAGGAAATAGACTTATCAGGAGATATGATAGCGAAATACTATGGATAGAGCCATGGGGAGAGAACAGTCTGCGTGTCCGTGCAACCCATGAGGGTAAAATGCCTGAGCGTGATTGGGCACTATTACCTGTTGAGAATGCAAAGGCGGAAATTAATATTTCCAATCATTCTGCCACAATTAGAAATGGCAAAATAAAGGCAGAAATTACAGCGAGCGGAGATATTACTTTTTATAACCAAAAAAACGAAGTTATATTGAGAGAATATACTTCAAGATGTTCGTGGGGACTTAGAAAAAAAGGAAGAGAGTTTCAACCTATACTAGGGGGGGATTATAAACTATACGTACGTTTTGAAGCGGTAGATAATGAAAAAATATATGGAATGGGACAATACCAGCACCCATATTTAAATTTAAAAGGCTGTACCCTAGAGTTAGCACACAGAAATTCCCAGTCAAGTGTACCATTTGCTGTTTCTAGTCTTGGCTATGGTTTTTTGTGGCATAATCCTGCTATTGGTAATGTTGTGTTTGGGAAAAACATGACAGAATGGTATGCACAGTCTACGAAAATTATGGATTATTGGATTACTGCAGGGGACGAACCGGCTGAAATTGTTGAGCAATACGCAAAAGTTACAGGGACGGTGCCAATGATGCCTGATTATGCTATGGGTTTTTGGCAGAGCAAGCTACGTTACCGTACTCAAGAAGAATTGTTGAATGTAGCAAGGGAATATAAACGCCGCGGTTTACCTATTGATGTTATAGTGGTGGATTTTTTCCACTGGCCTCATCAGGGCGATTGGAAATTTGATGAGGAATACTGGCCTGATGTAGAGGCAATGGTTGCAGAACTTAAAGAAATGGGTATAGAGTTAATGGTTTCAATTTGGCCGACAGTTGAGAGAGAAAGTGAGAATTACGAGGAAATGTTTTCAAAAGGAATGTTGATAAGGACAAACCGCGGTATTAGGACAACTATGCGGTTTGTCAATGATACACTTTTTTATGATGCTACCAATCCTGAAGCACGGAGCTTCGTATGGAATAAAGTGAAAAGGAACTATTTTGACAAGGGAATAAAGATGTTCTGGTTGGATGAAGCGGAACCGGAATTTCATGCCTATGAATTTGATAACTACCGTTATCAATTGGGAAGCTGTCTTGAAATAGGAAACATCTATCCTGTTTTATATGCGAAAACATTTTTTGACGGATTAAAAAGTGAGGGTATAGATAATGTAATCAACCTCATTCGCTGTGCGTGGGCAGGTTCTCAGCGATATGGTGCACTGGTGTGGTCAGGTGATGTAGCTTCTTCATTTGAATCTTTTAGAAATCAGATAGCATGTGGGTTGAATATGGGATTGGCAGGGATTCCGTGGTGGACAAGTGATATCGGTGGGTTTGGAGGTGGTAATCCAAATGACCCTAGGTTTAGGGAATTGATAATCAGATGGTTTCAGTTTGGCGCATTTTGTCCTGTGTTTCGTCTGCATGGAGATAGACAGCCTTCTCTTCCTCCAACTGGTACAAAAGGCGGGGGAAAAGTAGGTTCAGGTTCTGATAATGAAGTGTGGAGTTATGGCGAGGAAGCATATGAGATATTTAAAAAGTATATGATGCTGCGTGAAAAGCTAAAGCCTTATATTAAAAAACAGATGCTATTGGCCCATGAAAAAGGTACACCAGTAATGCGACCTCTTTTTTATGATTTTCCTAGGGATAGCAAATCGTGGGAAATTGAAGATCAATTTATGTTTGGGCCTGATATCCTGGTCGCACCTGTGCTTTATGAAGGCATGAGACAAAGAGAAGTGTACCTACCAGAAGGTGTAGAATGGAAGGAATGGGAAACCGGGAGGGTATTTGAGGGGGGGTAAAACTGTAGTGTGTGATGCACCTCTTTCGGTTATTCCAATCTTTGTTAGGAAAGGAGTGGAAATATATTAGTAGACAGAAGGATGTAACGGAGTTTATTAATAAAAGGAGTGAGATAAAAATGAATAGGACGTTAAAGAAAAAATGGATTTTAACTGTGATCATAGGAGGTGTTTTTCTAATGGTGGCTTTGTTATTAACATTTGTAAACGAATATGGAATTTTTAACAGTGATGAAAATGTAATGATTGACAATGCACATGAAGAAAATGGTAAAGAAGAGCAGGAGCCTCAAGAATCTAATGAACTGGGAGGGGAGGTTAATACTCCTGCAAACAATTTGACTGATAATGCTAATGCGACTGATTTATCGCAAAATAAAGAGGAACCATCTATTGAAGAAGATATTCCCTCTCTAGCAGAAACTTTTAAAGATTATTTCCCAATTGGGGCAGCCATTGAACCGAGTTATACTACTGGATTAATTGCTGAGCTGTATAAAAAACATGTGAATATGTTGGTGGCAGAAAATGCAATGAAGCCGGCTTCAATTCAACCAACAGAAGGTAATTTCCGGTGGGGACCTGCTGATAGAATCGTGCAATTTGCAAAGGAGAACGGTATGGAACTTCGCTTCCATACTCTCGTTTGGCATAATCAGACACCGGATTGGTTTTTTAAAGATAAGGAAAGGAAACCAATGGTTGAGGAGACAGACCCAAAAAAGCGTGAGGAAAATAAGAAGCTCCTCTTAAAACGACTTGAAGACCATATTCGTGCTGTTGTCTCACGTTACAAAGATGATATTAAGTCATGGGATGTAGTAAATGAAGTAATCGATCCAAGTGGTCCCAACGGGATGAGAAACAGTCCTTGGTATCAGATTACAGGAACTGAGTATATTGAGACAGCGTTTCGTGTAGCGCGTGAGGTGGGAGGGCCTGATATTAAGCTCTATATCAATGATTATAGTACTGATGACCCCGTAAAGCGCGATATCCTGTATAAATTAGTGAAGGATCTACTTGCAAAAGGTGTTCCAATAGATGGGGTAGGGCATCAGACACATATTGATATTTACGGGCCGCCTATTGAACGAATTATTGAGTCCATGAAAAAATTTGCTGAGTTGGGATTGGATAATATTATTACCGAATTAGACATGAGCATTTATTCATGGAACAACCGGAGTGACTACGGTGAAAATATACCGGATTATATACTGGATTTGCAGGCCAAACGATATCAAGAATTGTTTGAGGCATTAAAGGAAAATAAAGATATTGTAAGTGCAGTGGTATTCTGGGGTATTTCGGATAAATACTCTTGGTTAAATGGCTTCCCTGTAAAACGAACCAATGCTCCTTTACTGTTTGATAGAAATTTCCGCGCAAAACCGGCATTTTGGGCAATTGTTGATCCTTCGAAATTGGCACAGTAATCAATTGATTGGTGGGGGTGTAAAACCATAAAACTGAGGGGAGAGAAACAATGAATATATTTTCTTGGAGGCACTTCTTAATTGTAATAGGTGTGGTTGTTATTGTGAGCGTTGCTGTATTGACCGGTGTTTTGGTAAATAAATTACAGTCTGGAGCAACTGTGGGAAATGTTGAGGAGGAAGGGACTATGGTAGGAGAAAAAGATTATGGGACGGCAACCAATCCTGTAATTTGGGCAGATTTCCCTGATCCCGATGTGATTCGTGTCGGTAACCAATATTATATGGTAAGCACAACAATGCATATGATGCCAGGAACACCTATTATGAGGTCTACTGATCTGGTCAACTGGGAAATCATTGGGTACACCTATGACCGTTTAGAAGAAAATGATGCTCATAATATGCGAAACGGCATGAATATATATGGGAAAGGTGCATGGGCACCGTGTATAAGATACCATAAGGGGATGTTTTATGTTTTATTTGCAGCGCTGGATACAGGGAAAACTTATCTTTTCAGAGCAAAGGACCCGACTGGCCCCTGGGAGAGGACAGAATTTCACGAATATTTACATGACCCTTCATTGTTGTTTGATGATGATGGAAAGGCATATATAATATATGGACGAACTAACATTATGATCAAAGAACTTACTCCTGATTACAAGGCAATCAATCCATCAGGATTGAATAAGGTTATTATCGCTTCAAATAAAGAAGGAATGGAAGGGTCACATGCTTATAAAATCAATGGAAAATATTACATTACTACCATATGGTGGGAAAGTGGAAATATAAGGAGACAATATGTTTATCGTGCCGACCGAATTGACGGGCCATATGAAGGACGGCTTGTATTGAGCGATACCATGGGATATAAGAGAAATGGTGTTGCACAGGGTGGATTGGTGGATACTCCAGATGGCAAGTGGTATGCTATGCTCTTCCAGGATCACGATGCGGTGGGACGCGTTCCGGTGCTTGTACCAGTTCGGTGGGAAGATGATTGGCCAGTTTACGGTGATGAAGAAGGGAAAGTACCGCTTAAATTTAAAAAACCGGGTGATAGTTCCTTCGTTTCACGCTTGATTGTAAGCGATGAGTTCTATCAAGAAGATATTGTTGAAGTGAAGACCGCATCTTCGAATGTAAATGAATCTTCCGAGGCAATAGGCGTAGAACTCGTGGTGAATGGTAGTTTTGATGAAGGAACTTCCGGTTGGGCAGGTAAAGATGGCGCAAAGTTGGAAGTCATAGCGGAAGAGGGTAATCGTGTTGCCCATATTTCTAATCGACGGATGACAGGTGCCGGGATTGAGCAAAATTTTGGGTGGCGAATTGTTCCAGGTAAAAGGTATAAAGCTTCTTTCCGCATTAAATATACTGAGGGGCCAGAATCAAAAGAATTCATTCTTACTGCACGTAAAGTAAAGGACGGGCGGACAACATATCAAAATTTAGTGAGGGGGATGGTGAAGAAAAATCAGTGGACGGAAATAACTGGTTCTTTCATTATTGAGGATACCCCAGACAAGTTATATTTATTTATTGAAACTCCGTGGCTGGAAAAACCAGACCCCTTAAATGACCTTATGGATTTTTATGTCGATGATGTATCCATTAAGGAAAATCCGGTAACACAAGCTGAACTAAACGAGGCATTGCCAAACGGCTCTGTGCTTGGTCTGACCTGGCAATGGAATCATAATCCGGACAATACCAAGTGGTCTCTTACAGAGAGAAAAGGTTATTTGCGCTTAAGGACTTGCAATGTTGTTGAGAATATTTTACAGGCTAGAAATACTTTGACCCAACGGACGCAGGGGCCCTACTGTTCGGGTTGGATTCTAATGGATACAAGTTATATGCTTGACGGCGATTATGCAGGATTGGCTGCTTTTCAACAGGAATATGGCTTTATTGGAGTGACTAAACAGGGCGATGCCTCTTATATAGTAATGGTGGATAAAGGCGTTGAGAAGGCAAGGACTAAACTCATTCAGCCTCAAGTGTATTTGAAAATAGACTTTGATTTCACAGTTGACAAAGCAACATTCTTTTACAGCTATAACGGTACCAACTGGACTGAGTTTGGTACTAAATTGACAATGCGCTATACAATTCCGCACTTTATGGGATATCGCTTTGCAATATTTAACTATGCTACCAAGCAGACAGGCGGTTATGTTGATGTGGACTTCTTTAGGTTTGCTGACAAATTGACAGGGAATACTACTTCTTCAGTTTTGAAGGCTTATTTGAAAGAAGACGCGATAGAACTGAGCAATGACCTGGAAAAAATATATGATTTTCGCATTCTTGTCAATGAGGTCCCAGGCAATGGAAGTATATATGGCATTCGCGCATCTTTGAGCATCCCAAGCGAATTGGAAGTAGTAGGCATTGATGTCAATCAAAACAATTTGAAGGCATCAAAAGTGGAGATTGACGAAAAAGATGGGAAATATGAATTAAAGATATATAACTCCGATGGATCGCCCATAACTTTTCTTAATTACGGTTTAAATAAAGAACTGATAGTGGTAAAATTGAGACCAAGACAAAAAATGGCAAAATCATTTAGCAAGGAGGTTTTGATTGAAGCTATGGAATTTCAAGGTTCAGATGGTCAAACCGTTAATTACGATGTCAGCAGTGCGGTATTGAGGGTGAACTTCTCCGCACCAACAAGTGCTGTTGGCAAGCTTCCGCTGAATGGGAATCCCTTGATCTCACATAAGTTTGGGGCAGACCCGTGGGCATTGGTGTATGGAGATCGTGTTTATGTATATATGACGAATGATATACTGGAATACGATGAAAAAGGGAATGTAAAAGATAACACATATGGAAAGATTAATAAGATATCTGTGATTTCTTCCGATGACCTGATGAACTGGACGGACCATGGAGAAATTCATGTGGCGGGCCCTCAAGGGGCGGCGAAATGGGCTAGCCAATCGTGGGCACCTGCAGTTGCCCATAAAGTAATTGATGGCAAAGACAAATTTTTCTTGTATTTTTCCAACAATGCGAGCGGTATAGGTGTTCTTACGAGCGATAGTCCTATCGGTCCGTGGGAGGATCCGCTTGGCAAGCCGTTGATATCACGCTCAACGCCTGGTGTTCAAGGTGTTGTATGGCTGTTTGACCCTGCTGTATTGATAGACGATGACGGTAAGGCTTACATCTATTTTGGAGGTGGAGTTCCTAAGGGACAAGAGGATATGCCCAACACTGCTCGCGTAATGCAGTTGGGTGATGATATGATCAGCGTTGTAGGTGAAGCGATTACAATCCCTGCCCCGTTTATGTTTGAAGCCTCCGGTATTAACAAATATAACGGTGTTTATTATTATACCTATTGTACCAATTTCTACAGCGGACCTCGTCCACAAGAAAGTCCGCCGGCTGGTGTAATTGCCTATATGACGAGTAATAGCCCAATGGGGCCATGGGAGTATAAAGGAGTAGTACTCAAGAATCCAGGGCACTTTTTTGGAGTAGGGGGTAATAACCATCACTCGCTTTTTGAGTTCAAAGGTAATTGGTACATTGTTTACCATGCACAGACCTTAGCTAAAGCAATGGGGATTCCAAAAGGTTACCGTTCTCCTCATTTAAATCAAGTTTTCTTTAACGATGACGGTACTATTCAGGAAGTTATTGCTGATTACAAAGGAGTACCGCAGCTTAACCCCCTTAATCCATATGCTCGGGTGGAAGCAGAGACATTTGCATGGAGCGCAGGGATTTTGACAAAACCAATTGCAGATGGTGACCCTTGGCAAAGAGCTTTAACCGATATTGATAACGGCGATTGGATCGCACTGTCCAAGGTTGATTTCGGTAAAAAAGGTGCTTCCGAATTCACTGCAGTGGTTTCGAAGGTGAGTGCAGACAGTATTATTGAACTTCGCTTGGATAGTGTAGACGGTAAATTGATTGGAACGCTTACTATTCCTTCAAATGGTGGGCAAGCAGAATGGAAGAAATTGACGACTAAAGTTTCAGGTGCTCAAGGAGTACACGATTTATATTTGGTATTTAAAGGGAAACCAGAGGTAAAATTATTTGATTTTGATTACTGGTACTTCAGCGAATAATAAGCTTTCAAATTGTTTGTTTAAAGAAATTTCATCTTTTTATAAAAGAAGGAGGTTGTTTGAAATGAACGAGTATATGAAAGAACATCCGGGAAAGGATAATCTTCCTATTTACTTAGATCCAGACCAGCCTTTGGAGAAAAGGGTAGATGACCTGGTTTCGCGCCTCACGCTTGAGGAGAAGGTTTCGCAGATGATATATGCGTCATCTGCTATACCGCGTTTGGGTATCCCGGAATACAACTGGTGGAATGAATGCCTTCACGGTGTCGCGGCGGCAGGTATTGCTACTGTATTTCCACAGGCCATAGGAATGGCAGCCTCGTTTAACGACAAGCTTTTATATAGGGTAGCATGTGCCATATCGGATGAGGCCAGGGCAAAACATCATGAGTTTGTACGCCAAGGTGATAGAGGTATTTTTAAAGGTTTAACGTTTTGGTCCCCTAACATAAATATATTCCGTGATCCCAGATGGGGACGGGGTCAGGAAACCTATGGTGAGGATCCTTACTTGACCGGGCGCATGGGAGTGGCATTTGTAAAGGGATTGCAGGGAGACCACCCCAAGTATTTGAAGGTGGTAGCCACGCCCAAACATTATGCGGTACATAGCGGACCTGAACCGCTGCGCCATTCTTTTGATGCTAGGGTTAGTCAAAAGGACCTTCGTGAGACATATTTACCGGCTTTTAAAGAATGTGTAAAAGAGGGTAAAGCGGAGTCGATAATGGGTGCCTATAATCGCACCAATGGAGAGCCGTGTTGTGCTAGTCCTACGTTGCTTCAAAAGATTTTAAGGGAAGAATGGGGTTTTGAGGGTTATGTAGTATCCGACTGTGGAGCGATTGATGACATCCACATGCATCATAAGGTAACCAGTACACCTGAAGAATCTGCAGCACTGGCTGTCAATAATGGTTGTGACCTCAATTGTGGCAGAACATTTGAGAGCCTGGTTAATGCGGTGAAGCAGGGGCTTGTATCTGAAGAGACAATAGATAGGGCTGTTAAACGTCTCTTTAGAGCCAGGTTTAAGCTGGGGATGTTTGATCCGCTTGAGAGAGTGCCATATGCTCAGATACCCTATGAAGTAAATGATTGTGAAGAACATCGTAAATTAGCCCTTGAAATGGCGAGGGAATCGATGGTATTGCTTAAAAATGAGGGTGGGTTGCTGCCGCTTAGGAAGGATTTAAAGGCGATTGCTGTAATTGGCCCCAATGCTGACAATAAAAAAGTGTTGCTGGGCAACTATAACGGTATGCCTTCTAAATATGTGACCGCCCTAGAGGGTATACGTGCTAAGGTTTCGCCTCATACCAGGGTGTATTATGCTCAAGGGTGTGACCTTACAAATACGGAGGACACTCACTGGGGGCCGAGAGCTACTGCAGGTTTTGCGGAAGCGCTAGCTGCCGCTCAGAGGGCAGATGTAGTTATCATGTGTTTGGGATTATCGCCCGATTTGGAAGGCGAGGAAGGTAATGCACCTAAATCCGCAGCAGGCGGTGATAGAGTCAGCCTGGACTTACCGGGTATGCAGGAGGAGTTGCTAAAGGCTGTATGTGCTACTGGAAAGCCAGTTGTGTTGGTACTTTTCAGTGGTAGTCCGGTGTCTATCAACTGGGCGCACGAGAATGTGCCGGCCATATTGCAGGCATGGTATCCGGGAGAAGAGGGTGGTACGGCGATTGCGGATGTGCTTTTTGGTGATTACAACCCTGGTGGGAGGTTGCCCGTTACCTTTGTCAAATCTGTGGAACAATTACCGCCATTTACCGATTACAGCATGAAGGGCAGAACCTATAGATATATGGAAGATGAGCCACTATATCCCTTTGGATATGGGTTGAGCTATACGACTTTTGAATACAGTAACCTAAGGCTTAGTGCAGAAGTGATAGAAGCTGGGCAATCTCTTACGGTTTCTGTGGATGTAAAGAATACCGGAAAAATGGCCGGAGATGAGGTAGTGCAGTTGTATTTAAAAGATTTAGAGGCATCAGTGGATGTACCTATTCATGAACTTAAAGGATTTACTAGAGTTAAGCTTCAGCCGGGCGAAAGCACGACAGTTACATTTACGTTGACCCCCAGGCAAATGGCTCTTATAGATAATGACGGCAGATGCATTTTAGAGCCAGGTAAGTTTAGAGTGATGGTGGGAGGTAGGCAACCAGATAAAAGGAGTGAAGTTCTTGCTGGTAGTACGATTCTGATAGGGGAATTTGAAGTGGTAGGAGAAATGATGGAACTGGAATATTAATAAGGGAAGGATAAGGTAATGGCGAAGTTTGATGATCTATCTAAAATTTTGTTAGGAGTGAGATGCTATTGATAAGATTATGGTACAGGAATGCGGCAAGGGATTGGAATGAGGCAATTCCTATAGGAAATGGGCAGTTGGGTGCCATGGTTTTCGGGACGGTTGAAAGGGAACACCTTCAATTGAATGAGGATAGCATTTGGTACGGGGAACCTATGGACAGAAATAACCCTGATGCCATCAAGTATTTGCCTAAGATAAGAGAATTGATTTTTAGTGGCAAAATTTCTGAGGCAGAAAAGTTGGCAAAGCTTGCGCTTTCTGGTACGCCTGAAAGTCAGCGCCCATATCAGACTATGGGGGACCTTTATCTTTACTTTATCCATCCGGCCGAAGAAGTAAAAGAATATGTGCGGGAACTTGATTTGCAAACTGCTGTTGCAAAAGTAAGATATACTTTAGGTTCTGTAAATTATACTCGCGAATACTTTGCCAGCGCAGTTGATCAAGTTATAGTTGTGAGATTGACATCAGATACGTCAGGCAGTATCTCATTTACTGCATGTTTGCGCAGAGGTAGGTATCTCGATGCAGCTGGACGACTGTCTTCAGATACTATTTTTATGGATGTAAGTTGTGGTGGGGGTAAAGCTGTTCGGTTTCGTACCTTGGTCCGTGCAGTGGCTGAAGGAGGTACCACTTATACAATAGGCGAGAATCTCATTGTCGAAAAAGCAGATGCTGTCACGATATTTATTGTTTGTGCAACATCATTCAGGTATGTGGATTATCAAGCGACGTGTTTACAGCAATTGACGGCTGCGTCCCAGAAACCATATGCTGAGTTGCTGGAAAATCATATAAAGGATTACTTGTCATTTTTTAACAGGGTAGAGTTAAAACTTGGCAGTCCGGAACAGGAATGTGAATTTGATGAGCTTCCTACCGATGAGCGTTTGGAACGGTTAAGAGCTGGGTCAAAAGATGTGGGATTGCTCAGCGTTTACTTTCAATTTGGACGTTATCTGCTTCTCTCTTGTAGCAGGCCGGGGACACTCCCTGCGAATTTGCAGGGCATTTGGTGCAAGGACATGACACCGCCATGGGATAGCAAGTATACGATTAATATTAACACACAGATGAATTATTGGCCTGCCGAGGTATGTAACCTGGCAGAATGCCATCTGCCGTTATTTGACCATATTGAGCGTATGCGAGTATCAGGACGAAAGACCGCCAGAGAGATGTATGGTTGTCGAGGGTTTACTGCTCACCATAATACCGATATCTGGGCCGACACTGCACCGCAAGATATCTTTGTCCCTGCTACATATTGGCCGATGGGAGCAGCCTGGCTCTGTTTGCACCTGTGGGATCACTATGAGTTTAGTCGGGATGTTGAATTCCTGCGAAAAGTTTATCCCACAATGAAAGAAGCTGCAGAGTTTTTTATTGATTTTCTGGTCGAGGATTCAAAAGGTAGGCTTGTCACATGCCCTTCCGTGTCACCTGAAAACACTTATATTCTGCCAAGCGGCGAAAAGGGCTCTCTTTGTGCTGCCCCTTCGATGGACAGCCAAATTTTGCGGCTTCTTTTTGCTCGATGTATTGAAGCAGCTAATATTCTGGGTATTTCAGATGAATTTACCGATACCATAAAAACAATGCTGGAGAAACTTCCAACACTACATATCGGAAAGTTTGGCCAGATTATGGAATGGTTAGAGGATTACGAGGAGGCTGAGCCAGGGCATCGGCATATTTCGCATTTGTTTGCATTATATCCAGGTAATCTTATTACAAATACGACTACGCCTGAACTTGCCCAAGCGGCAAGAGTTACATTAGAGAGGAGGCTTGCTTACGGCAGCGGGCATACCGGCTGGAGTAGGGCGTGGATTATTAATCTGTGGGCGAGGCTGGGTGATGGTCAAAAAGCGTATGAAAATCTACTTGAACTACTGAAAAGCTCTACATTGCCTAACCTTTTCTGCAATCATCCTCCCTTCCAAATCGATGGGAATTTCGGAGGTACGGCTGGAATTGCTGAAATGCTGTTGCAAAGTCATGCGGGAGAGATAAGCCTTCTTCCTGCGTTACCATTGGAGTGGTCGGATGGGCACGTAAAAGGCTTACGTGCACGAGGAGGGCTGGAGGTGGATGTCGAATGGAGAAAAGGGAAACTAACTATGGTGAGACTAAAAGCATCCTGTTCGGGGGAGTATGTCATCCGATATAAGAATTTAACGACATCAGTTAATATTAAGGCTAATAGTTACGTTGTTCTTGATAGTCAGCTTCTTCAAATTTGCTGATGCATAATTTCGGTTTGTAATTGAAGTATTCTTACAAATTTGGTAAAGAAATTATGCCATTAGTGCATAGATGGAAGATAAATTATTATGGATATATTTTTTTACCAGACTTTTCGAAAACGCACTAAAAGTAAAGGAGAAAAGCATTCATGCCATTACTAAAGAGAGTGTACTTTAAGTAATACTATAAAAAATACCAGACTAGACGGTATTCCCAAAAGTAATTTTACCCCCAAAATAGGATTAAAGGTTGAGCGGTACAAGGATACTATTCAACAGCTGGTAAATTAAGTATATTAAGTATATTCTATTGCGAGGTCATTTATGAAAGGATTATGGAGGTTAGTATATGGAAGTCGGCTATGTTCAAGTTTACACCGGTGATGGGAAAGGCAAGACCACTGCCGCACTAGGGCAGGGGCTGAGGGCTGTAGGCAGGGGTCTTAAAGTAGTGATGGTGCAGTTTCTAAAAGGTATTGAGTCGGGAGAACTGGAAGCCATAAAGAGGCTTGGACCTCAATTTACAATTATGCGGTTTGCCGAGACCAAAAAGTTTTTCTGGCAGCTTACCGATGAGGAAAAGGAGCAGCTTAAGGAGAAGACTCAGCAGGAGATGCAAAAACTTGAGCAATTGATGGAAGAGGGCTCATGCGATGTGCTGATACTCGATGAGATTATGGCGGCCATACACAGCGGGCTGGTGAGCGTTGACGAGGTATGCCGGATTATAGACAATAAACCCAAAGGGATGGAGCTTATTTTGACCGGCCGCAATGTGCCCCGTGAGATTGCCGAGAGGGCAGACCTTATAACCGAGATGCGCAATGTCAAGCATTACATGGATAAAGGCGTCCAGGCAAGAAAGGGGATAGAGTATTAATGTTTCGTTAGACCTGATGTTATGCTTGTTTTAAGAAGAACGCATAAAGTATTAAGAAAATGTAAATAGTAAACACAAACAAAAGCGCTCCTTCAATTCAAAATGTCTGTTGGAGCGCTTTCGATTTTTTAACTTATATTTTACAGAATATAAGCTTTAAAGCGAATGTTAAGAAACTTGAATCAGTCCATAACGCTGCTTGGCTTACTACTAAAGCTCAAACGCCTCCATAAGCGCTTCAAGAGCCTTCTTTTCATCTAATGTATGGATGACATAAGAAATCTTGGTTTCAGAAGTAGTTATGGCCATGATCCTGATGTTTTGCTGGGCCATGATGCTGAACACCTTGGCGGCTATACCTGGTTGTTGTGCCATACCTGGTCCTTCAACCGACAGCTTCACTATGTCTTCATACGTGTTAAGGCTTATGGTGGGAAGTAAGGCTTGTAGGTCGTTGACCACATCTATTGCCTTTTCTAAGTCCTTGCGCGGAAGCGTAAAGGATATGCTGAGCCGGCCATTGAGCGGCGTTGTCTGACTGATTAAATCTATATTTATGTTTTGTTGGGCGATATTCTCAAATATTTGAGCAATGGCTGACGTATTATCGGGTATGTTATTTATCGTTATTAGAGCCTGTTGATTATCAGAATAGATGTTTGTGACGACAGCCTGTTCATTTAGCATATCCTTCATGCCATACAGGCCAGGGGCTTTCTTCACTATGTATTTGCAGGCACGCAGTGCACCCAATGCAAATATTTGCCTGGAATAGGCGGTATGGGTAATCTCCAGGACTTCGTCGTTGCCGGCAAACATCACCGTGTGCTGGCCGGGAATGGTGCCACCCCTGACGGCGTGTATTCCTATTTCTGACTTTGAACGCCTTTGATTTTTAGAGTGCCTTCCATAGATGTAATCCTTTGAATTAAGCAGTACCTCGTTTATGGCATCGGCCAGAGCATATGCTGTGCCGCTGGGTGCATCGACTTTTTGGTTGTGGTGCTTTTCGATGACCTCTATGTCGAATTCATCGCCCAGGGTGGCTGCGGCTTTTTGTACCAGCTCCAACATGACGTTTACTCCCAGCGACATATTGGCTGACCTAAAAATCGGGATGCTACGAGAAGTTTGCTCAATAAGTTTTATATCATCCTGGGAAAAGCCGGTGGTTGCAATCACCAGTGCTATTTTGTGCTCTTTTGCAAAGGTCAGCAGGTCAGGCAGAGCGGCTGGATTGGAAAAATCCACAATTACGTCAGCCGCTTCTTTGCATTGGCTCAAAGAACCATAGGTAGGGAATGGATTTTGTTTGCTTTCAGGGAATTTGTCTACACCGGCTACAACCTGTATATCAGGGGCGGCGGCCGCAGCCGAGGCAACCGCCTGACCCATTTTCCCATTACAACCGTGGATTACAATTCTTATCATTGGTGTGTTTTCACTCCATTTCTTTTATAGATATAGATTTGATTATAGTGGAGGAAGCCTATTTTGTTGCTCAAAACAAACTCAGCAGTTTTAAATCAAAAAATAGTAAGCGGATAAGCGTTACTGATCTCAGAGAATATTTCACGAACTAAGTTTGCACCAAGCAAATTTTAATACCTGATTACCCAGCAATATATCAATGCATTTTATCTTTCTATGGTAAATAATTGACTCTTTATGGGCAAGATTACTGCCGTATTTTAAGGCCGTACTCCAGCATCCTCTTTTTGAGGATTTCCAGGTTTTGTTCTGACATATCGGTTAAAGGCATTCTGAGCTTACCGGCATTCATTCCCATGAGGTTCAAGGCAGTCTTTACGGGTATGGGATTGACCTCCAAGAACAAGGCTTCGATTAAGGGATTTAATTTAAATTGAAGCTTTCGGCTTCCTTCAATGTCTCCGTTTAGGAATTTTGCTACCATCTCATGGGTATCTCGGGGAGCTATGTTTGCCACCACCGATATGACCCCTTTTCCTCCCAGCGCCAGTATAGGCACCACTATGTTGTCATCTCCCGAGTATATATCTATCTTATCACCGCATAGCCTGGCCATTTCGGTTACCTGGGCTATGTTGCCGCTGGCTTCCTTTATGCCGACTATGTTGTCTATCTTTGAAAGCTCCTTTAAGGTAGAAGGAGCTACGTTGAGGCCAGTTCTGCTCGGTACGTTATATATTATGATGGGAATGTGGACGGCATCGGCTATAGCCGCATAATGCTGTATGAGGCCTTTCTGCGTGGTCTTGTTGTAATAGGGTGTAACGATAAGCAGTGCATCGGCACCCAATCTCTCTGCTTCTTTGGAGTCCTCGATTACGGTGGCGGTGTTATAGCCGCCTGTCCCTGCAATGACCGGTACTCTTTTTGCTACCTTCTCCACTGTGAAACCTATGACGGAATACTTTTCCTCCCTGGTCATGGTAGGAGGTTCTCCAGTGGTGCCGCACACCAGTATGGCATCGGTACCTTCACGGATCTGGAACTCAATGAGGTTGGCTAAGGATTCAAAGTTGACACCGTCATCGGTGAAAGGGGTAACCAAGGCTACGCACGACCCGGTAAATACGCTCACTATTAATCACTCCCTGATATTTTTTAATTTTATTTGGCAGGCTGGTTTATCTGGCAAGCTGACCGCTTTCCCAGTATTCGACGACCTTTTGTGCTATTTGTACGGCGTTGGTAGCCGCTCCCTTTCGTATATTATCTGCCACTACCCACAAGTTTACACCGCTTTTTACGCTTTCGTCCCTTCTTATGCGCCCTACAAACACTTCATCCTTGTTTTCTGCGTAAATGGGCATGGGGTAAACGTTGTTCTTGGGGTCATCAAGGACGACAACGCCGGGTGCTTTTGTAAGGATTTCCTTAAGTTCAGCTAAATCAAAATCCCTTTCAAACTCGACGTTTATGGATTCGCTGTGGCCGTAAAACACCGGCACGCGTACAGTTGTTGCAGTGATCCTTAGGCTGTAATCTCCCATGATCTTTTTGGTCTCATTGATCATCTTCATCTCTTCCTTGGTGTAGCCGTTATCCAGGAATACGTCTATATGGGGGATGCAGTTGGCGAATATGGGGTGAGGGAATTTCTGCAACGTCTTTTCTCCGCGTATTCCGTTTTGCAGGTCCAGATAGCCTCCCATGCCGGCACCCGATACCGCCTGGTAGGTGGAATATACGATTCTTTTGATCTTGTAGTGGTCGTGCAGTGGCTTGAGCACCACAACGGCCTGAATGGTAGAACAGTTGGGGTTGGCGATTATCCCTTTATGCTTGAGTATTTCCTGTGGGTTGACTTCGGGGACCACCAGCGGTACGTCTTCTTCCATCCTCCAGGCGCTGCTGTTGTCGATGACTACGGCACCCCTGGATGCGGCTATTGGCGCAAACTTTTTGCTGACGGTTGCACCGGCCGAAAAGAGCGCTATATCTATGTCTTTACCATCAAAGCTGGTCTCGGTCAGCTCTTCCACAACGTGGTCTTCTCCCATGAATTTTATTTTTGTCCCTGCCGAACGTGCCGATGCGAACAGATAGCAATTGGCTATCGGGAACTGCTTTTCCTCTAAGACTTCTAAAAACTTGCGCCCTACCATCCCCGTTGCTCCGACAATGGCTATGTTGTATTTTTTCATGGCTTTCTCCTCCTCACGTTTTATGATATGCATGATTTTGTGCTTTTATCTTGCAGCATGATTTTGTGCTTTTATCTTGCAGAGTTTACCTCACTATCCATCATATGTCGTCGCAGGTTATGGTGTCTCATTAAATTCTATAGATAATCACGAATAAAGCGGCTGATGGATGACCAGCCGCTTTCGTATCACAATTACAGCCTTTTTGCAGATGAGTTAAACCCTGCAAAACGCTTGCGATTCGAAAGCAGTTAGCGCTCCATCATTGGTCCCCAATGATGACAGTCCCAGGGCTCTTAACCCAGGGCCCAGGAGGTGGATGACGGGAACATACCACATCCTTCGGCACCTTCCCCTTTCGCCAGCTTTCATCGAACCCCGCATTCTCCAGCTGCTTACTCTTGAAAGGTGCGCCTCTAAACTGCTTCGCATATATTCGTTTTTTTAAATCATATCATTTAAATCCATAAATGTCAAACGTTTTTTGGTATTTTCGGCCCTGATGAGTTGTGATAAGGTTCATTGTTAAATTGAGGTAACACTCCAAACAGAAATCTCGGCAAGACTCCACTATGGCTCAGTACGATTATACCACGAAAATATGCCCTTTTAAATCTTTTTGTATATATATGTAAAAAAAGGGTATAATTAACATAATAGGGATTGACAAGAAAATTAAGTATAAATATAATGTTAAATAGATAAAACTACCAAAGGAAAAATGGGAGTGGATCTAAAAATGAGGGTTGCTAAAGTAGTAGGCATGTTAATGTGCGTCATATTGCTCACAGCATTGCTGCCAGAAGAAGTGTTTGCTGCACCAAATACAAGCAGTCCGTATTATCTAGGATGGGATTTGGTAGATAGTGGGTTACATTGTGATTGGGGGGAAGCACAAAATATTCTGCACAGTGGAACAATGCTGTTAGTATATGGAATAGTATGGGTGTTGTGAGCATTCGTAAAGATACAATATTTACTGTTCAAGATGTCGAACTTTATGATTACTATGAAGTATCATCTGTAACTGCTGTAACATATTCGTCTGGAAAAATTGGATTTAATACATACAATTTAGCAGATGATATAATTGTTAAAAAGGCTGGAGGGTATGTGGATAACAAGTTAGTTTTTTATGAGACGCTAGACAAGAAAGGTGCATTTTTATCTGTTGGTGATGTTTATATATTTTGTATGCTCACACAAGAAAACGGTGATTTGTTTATAGATAATCCATATGCGTATGAAAAATTGGATGCTGGAGATATTAAAGCGTTGAATGAAAGTAAAAAAGTAAAGAAATATGAAGAAGCGTACAAAAATGAAAAAATATATGAGCGTGAAAGGTTTAAATCAAAATATGAAAAAGAATGATAGCAGTAGCAAAGCTACTGCTATTTTGTTGTGGTTTAAGTTTTTGCAATTTTGGTTGTCATAATTCATTGCTTCTTGATTTTTCCATAGATGTATGCTAGGATAAACTTAACTTAAAATTTAAACTTTTATGTGTGTCTTTTTCATAACCCGGCAAGAGATATAATCTCTTTTTTTGAGGGGGAGAGGAATCTAATTATTGGTGAGTGGATAGTCAACTGTATGAGGATGTGTGAGCCGCCTCGCCTGAAAATGGTGGTAGTTTGACTGAGATTTTTGTCAAATCTTCACATTTACTAAGATATGGGTTACATGTTTAATAATTTAATCTAGGGATAAAATTAGGAATAGATGGAGGGGTTATATAATGGAAAATTTTACATTCTTAAGCCCTACTAAGGTCATATTTGGTAGGGATGTAGAAAATCAGGTAGGAGAAGAGACTAAGGTTTATAGTAAGAAAGTTCTTTTGCACTATGGCGGGGGAACTATCAAACGCATAGGGCTCTATGACAAGGTGGTAGAGTCACTCAAGAATGCAGGTGTGGAATTCATTGAGCTGGGTGGAGTACAGCCCAATCCTCGCCTTAGCCTGGTGAAGCAGGGCATCGAGCTTTGCAGAAAGCATAACATTGACTTTATCTTGGCTGTGGGAGGCGGCAGCGTCATCGATTCAGCCAAGGCCATCGCCGTTGGAGTGCCCTATGAAGGCGACGTGTGGGATTTTTACAGCGGGAAGGCAGTGCCACAAAAGGCCCTTCCGGTTGGCGTGGTACTTACCATTCCGGCGGCAGGCAGCGAGGCCAGCAAGAGCTCGGTAATTACCAATGAGGATGGGTGGTACAAGCGGGGATTAAATGTTGAGATAATACGTCCCAAGTTTGCCATAATGAATCCCGAGATTACCTTTACGCTTCCGCCCTATCAAACGGCCTGCGGCGCTGCCGACATCATGGCCCATGTGATGGAGCGGTATTTTACCCATCAAAGAGATGTTGATTTCACCGATAGGCTGTGCGAGGCTACTCTCAAGACCATCATTAAGAACGTGCCTATCGTTCTCGAGGAACCGGAGAATTACCAGGCCAGGGCAGAGATAATGTGGGCAAGCACCATCGCACACAACGACCTCTTGAGCACAGGCAGGATTGGCGATTGGGCGTCCCATGCAATAGAGCATGAGCTGAGCGGGATATACGATGTGCCCCATGGAGCCGGGCTGGCGGTGGTATTTCCTGCTTGGATGAAGTACGTGTATAAAGAGAACGTGGACAGGTTTGTGCAGTTTGCCACCAGGGTGTGGGATGTAGAGATGGATTTTGCCAATCCCGAGAGGACGGCTCTGGAAGGGATATACCGACTTACCCAGTTTTTCAAGAGGATTGGCCTGCCTGTGACGCTGGAGGAGCTGGGTATACCCGATGACAGGCTGGAGGAAATGGCCGATAAGTGCACCAACAAGGGCACAAAGCAGATAGGCAACTTCAAGAAACTGGGCAGGGAAGACGTGCTCAACATACTCAAAATGGCCCGTAAATAGGGATAAAAGGCTGCATTAGGACAATTTTCATGAATAAATCAGCGAAACCCCAGACAATTTGCAATCCCTCTTCATCATAAAGATGGAGAGGGATTGTCTTAAATTAAAAGCTTTTTGTGGAGGAATGCTGAAAATGCATGTAGATGCAGAAGTTTACCAGCTTAAAGACAGGTTGACTCAGCACCGGAGGCATTTGCATAAGTATCCTGAGACCGGGTTTGATGTATCATCCACCCGGGATTATATTTTATCCTGCCTTAAAAATTGTGACTTTGACGAGATAAGGATAGTAGCCGGCAGCGGCATAAAAGCCGTCATGAAGGGCAATGATGGAGGCATGACCCTGGCTTTTAGGGCAGATATGGATGCCCTGCCGCTTCATGAGGAGACGGGTGTCGAGTTCGCTTCAGTTAACTGCGGGAGAATGCATGCCTGTGGCCATGATGGACATATGGCCATTTTACTCGGGCTTGCGGAATGGCTGAGTTTGCACAAAGAGGAGTTGAAAGGCAATGTGGTTCTCATCTTTCAGCCAGCTGAGGAAACCGTGGGAGGGGCATTGCCCATGATCAAGGAAGGGGTGCTGGAAAGCCCAAAGGTGGATGCTATTTTCGGTTTTCACCTGTTGCCTGATATTCCTCAGGGCAAGATAGGGCTTAAGGCTGGACCGGTGATGGCTCAGACATGTGAGTTTACGGTAGAAATTGTCGGCAAAAGCGTCCATGGAGCCATGCCACACCTCGGGGTTGACGCACTTTTGGCGGCCTGTTATTTTGTAAACGCTGTGCATGGACTTTTGAGCAGGTGGGTTGCTTCAGATGAAAAAGTCCTCTTGACCATAGGAAAGCTTAAGGCAGGAGAGGAGAGGAATATTGTTGCGGGTTTGGCGAACATAGAAGGTATAATACGTACATTTGATGATAAAGTTTATGAGCGTATAAAGCAAAACATACAGGGTTTGTTAAATGGCCTTGAGCTCTCTCACCGGGTAAAGGCACAGTACCGTGAAGATGTGTACTACCCTGTGGTAAATAACGATGCTAACCTAGTAAGCCAGGTGAAAAAATGCTTGCCCCCCGATGTGCTCCAGGATGTACAGCCTTTGATGATAGCCGAAGATTTTTCATATTACCAGCAAAAAGTGCCGGGGGTATACTTGTTCCTTGGTTGCAGGAATGAAAGTAAGGGCTTTACCTTTCCTCTGCATAGCAGCAGGTTTAACTTTGATGAAGAAGTGCTGTTGTACGGATTGCAGGCCTACTGCGATATAATAAAGGGATTTGGAGTTGTGTGTTAAATTGAAGTACAGGAATTCTGGTGAAGAATTCAATAGTAATGTATTAGCCTCAGTAGTAAAATTATTATGTTGAAGAAGAAAACATTTATTGTTAGAATTAAATAGAGGAGAGTTTAAATTAAGTAAGACTAAAATAGAAGGGATTGTTGATATGTTTGGTGGCTTTTTTGAAAGGATGTATTACGGTAATCCCAATAAACCGGATTTGAAATATGAAAACCTAAGGGAAAAGCCAATAAAGCTGTTTTTTACCGTGTTGCAGGTGCGGTTCTGGAATCTCATAAAGCTGAATTTGCTTTACTCGATTTTCTGGCTTCCGACGTTTATATGGACGTATATTCAGCTGCAGGTTACTGCACAGACGGGAGAGCCTATAAATATTTTTTATTTCCTGGTACTCATTCCTTGTCTGCTTTTTGTAGGGCCGGCTACAGCAGGCGCTACCTATGTGCTCAGGAACTGGGCGAGGGATGACCACGCGTGGGTTTTCAGCGATTTTAAAGATGCGTGGAAGATGAACTGGAAGGAAAGCTTAATTGTCATGTTCATCAATGGCCTTGCGCTTATGATATTCTATATTAATCTGACATTTTACCACGCAATGGCCTCACAGAATATCTTGTTCCTCATGTTGTATTACTTTATGTTGATGATTGGGCTTATTTACGCCATGATGAATATATATATTTTCCCAATGTTGGTCACTTATAAATTGAAAATAAGGCAGATATTCAAAAATGCACTGCTTTTTACCTTGGCAAAGCTTCCCCATACTTTTATGGTCTTTGTGCTGATGGTAGCTTTGTTTATAGCCAGTGTTTGGTATATTTTTCCCGTATTTTTTGTAGGATTAACTTTCCCCATGCTTATAGGCGTTTCATTGGCCAACTGGGTATTTTACAAGTATATGGACAGGCCGGTAAATGCTGAAATAACGGATAATGGCAGTCAGAATGGCGGCCAAGAGTAACAAGATCATCCAGTAATTGTTGTGTGAAAGAACTGTAGCAAGTAATCCAAATTTTTGTTTGTTATGATAAAAGTATAAATAGCATGAATATTATCGAAAAGTAGCCAGGTCACGTAAGCACAAAGATTGATTTGGAGGACAGCTTTCCAGAAGAATTTGGGTGTAAAGTCCCTAGACTGAATCTGTAAACAAGCAAAAATGAAGTTCTCAGACTTTTTGAGAGCGTACGCTACTTTAAAAGGGGTAGATGGGTATTTACAATAATTTTGCTTATATTTACGATGCGTTGATGCAGGATGTGAATTATCATAAGTGGGTGGATTATATTGAGCTGTTATTTAGGCATTACAGGGTAAGACCACGGCAAATAGTGGATTTGGCGTGTGGCACAGGTAATATTACAATTATTTTGAAGGAAAGGGGTTATGATGTCATAGGTATTGATCGGTCGGAAGATATGCTGTTTGTTGCGCGGGAGAAGGCACGCAGTAGGGGAATGGATATTCCTTTTATATTTCAAGATATGCGTTATATCAGTCTTCACCGCCCTGTGGATGCCATGACCTGTATCTGTGACGGCATCAATTATATTCCCTCCGAGGAAGAACTGGACCTGGTGTTTAAGGGAGTATACAGGTACTTAAAGGCAGGAGGAATTTTTGTATTTGACATCAGCTCCTATTACAAACTCTCTTCAATACTGGGGAATAATACCTTTGTAAGGACTGATGAAGATATAAGCTATATATGGCAGAACTATTTCGATAAGCGCTCACAGCTTTGTGAGATGGAGCTGTCTTTTTTTGTCAAGGAAGGGGAATATTACAGGAGATTTGACGAAATCCACTGGCAACGTGCTTATCGTACAGAAGAGATTGTGGAGCACCTTGAGAAAAATGGTTTTGAAGATGTAGGGGTGTATCAGCCTTTTACACTAAAGCCTCCCAAAAAGAAGGCAGAGCGAATCTTTTTTGCGGCTAAAAAGGGGAAAATTGTCTCATAAGCTGAGGGTGTTTTGAAAAGTGAATACATAGGAGGAAGTAGGATTATATGAAGGATTATGTAATAAGAGTTACAGCTGCTGACGGATTTATTCGTGGTTTTGCTGCCAGGACTACCGATTTGGTACAGGAGGCACAAAGGCTTCACGGCCTGTCTCCTGTGGCCAGCGCTGCGTTGGGGCGTGCTATGACGGCCGCTGTCATGTTGGGGATTGACATGAAAGGCAAAAAGGACACCCTTTCGCTCATCATAAAGGGTGATGGCCCTCTGGGCAGCGTTGTGGTGGTGGCAACTTCGAACGGTTACGTAAAGGGCTATGTCGCAAATCCCAAGCTTGAACTGCCGCTTAATGTTCACAATAAGCTGGATGTGGCAACTGCTGTAGGCAGGAACGGCAGAATAACGGTGATAAAAGATCTGGGATTAAAAGAGCCATATATAGGGCAGGCCAACCTGATGTCGGGCGAGATAGCAGAAGACGTGGCTTACTATTTGACGGTTTCTGAACAGCAGCCTTCAGCTGTAGCGTTGGGAGTGCTTGTAAACCCTGATTGTACTGTAAAAGCTGCAGGAGGGTTTATAATACAGGCATTGCCTGGGGCGCCAGAGGATATTATCTCTGCAATTGAACAGAAAATTAGCAGCAGTCCTTCTATTTCCCGCCAGTTTGATGAGGGCAAAACCCCTGAGGAAGTCTTAGGAAATATCATAGGGCAGTATGGTATGAGAGTAAATGCGGTGCATGACGTGCAATTTAAATGTGACTGCAGTAGAGAGCGCCTCAAAGGTGTCTTGATGGGCATGGAAGAAAAAGAGCTAATGGATATTATTGAGAAAGATAGGCGGGCTGAGGTGGTATGTCACTATTGCAATAAAAAATACATATTTGAAGAGGAGGAACTTAAAGAGCTTTTAGAGCAGAAGAGAAAAAGCCAAGAAAACCTTGATTGACAAAGCGTTAATCGCCAATATCGCTATAAATGGTTAGTTGACTTTATAGAGCTTTTGGGTATTATATGCTATAATATTCTCATAGATCAATGTTAAGTTAGGGAGTGGAATATGGCGGGAGGATTGTCTGCAAAAACTCAAAGGAAGGTTATTCCCTTTGAACAAAATGGGCAGTTTTATTATAAGAAAGCCAAAAAATACGTTGAAAACAATAATTATATAGATGCTCTAAGCTTTTACCGCAAAGCTGTGGAAAAGGACCCTGAAAATTTGGAGTACAGGCTGGACTTGGCCCAAGTGTTTACCGAGATGGGTTACTACGAGGAATCCAATCAAATATTGCTGTATATACTTCAAAAGGACGATGGTAAGGCAGATTGCTATTTTTGCCTGGGTTGCAATTTTTTGGGCTTGCAAGAATATGAAAGGGCAAAGGAGTGCTTCGAGAAATACCTGCAACTGGATCCGGATGGCATATATTCAGAGGATGCCCAGGATTTGTTGGATATACTTCAGAGCCACGAAATATACTTCGATAATGACGTGGAGGTCATACTGAACCCTGGAAGAGAGAAACTGTATAAGCTGGCTAATAAAGGCAAGGATTTTTTGGATATGGGTGATTATAATAGGGCTATTCGCTGTTTGGAAAGCGTGGTAAAAAAAGATCCTTCTTTGATATTTGCCAGGAACAACCTTGCTCTAGCTTATTTTTGTGTCGGTCGGCTGGATGATGCTATCCATGTGTGCCAGGAAGTGTTAAAGGACCAACCCCAAAACGTTCATGCCAACTGCAATATAGCTATTTTTTATCGAGAAAAGGGATTGGAGGAGGAAAGCGAAAAACACCTACAGGCCGTGTTGAGCATGGAGACCAATGACCCAGAGGAAATTCATAAGATTGCTGTGACGCTGTGTGAGCTCAAAAGGCACAAAGAAGCCAATAAATTGCTCAAACGGCTACTCCAATATAAGCCGTACGACATAAAGGTGTTGCATTATATTGCGGTATCCTATTTTAATACACAAAGGTACAAGGAAGCTCTTAAGTATTGGAGTAAGATTGATAAGATAGCACCTAACAATACCATAAGCAGTTTTTATAAGAGGCTGGCGCGAGCCGTAATGGCAAATGAACGTGAGTTCGGCGAAATATCCTACCATTTTCAGGTTCCTTATGAGGAAATTATATACCGTATAAAGAAGATCAATGATCTGCTCAAACTTCCACATAAAGACCTGAAAAAGAGATGGAATAGCAGTGATGAATTGTTGGCTTTATTGCAGTGGGGATTGGAGCTCAATGACCCTTCAATAAAAAGGGCCATTTTGAACGTTATTGCCTCGTTTAAAGATGGAAAGGCTGAAAGCTTCCTGAGAGAATTTATACTGCGCAAAAGTGTAAGCGATGACCTCAAAAGGGAAGCGGTGATGTTGCTCAAGCAAATGGGAGCTTCTGAACCTTATATAGCTTATTTGGATGACAACATAGTACAGATCAAGATAGACGTAGGGGCTAAGAACCTGCCTGATGACCTGCCTGAGGTTTTTTATAATGTGGTGAATAGAGCAGTTGAAATGATGAAGAATCGTTATGAAGAGGGTTTCGAGGCTCAAATTCGGGAGATATGGAGCGGCTTTGTAGCGGCCATGTCGCCTTACGGTTTGCCCAGGATAAGAAAGCCTGAGGTATGGGCTGCGGCGCTTGAGCTGTATTACTGTTTGACCTCTGGTTTGGCTGTGGATAAGGTGGAGCTGGCATATCGTTATGGTGTTTCATATTCGAGCGTGTCGAATGCCTTAAGGCGTATCAGCTTTGCGCTGCTGGAAAACGAGTACAATAAAGTAAAGCCTTACTTGCAATGAAAAAGGCTGCTGAAGTAACCTTCAGCAGCCTTCCTTTGTATTTATATTGACCACTATGAAGGGGTACGTTGGTTGCTTTGGTTCTAGGCTGTTAATTGTTTGTGGCTTTATTAGTGGTGTTGGTCGTGTTACTGCTACTAGAGGATTTCTGGTTAGTATCTTGTGTTCCTCCACTTTTTTCAGTTGGGGTTTCTTTAGACTCTTTGTCAGAGCTTTCTTCAGTTGTAGTAGTTTGCTGGCTTGTACCTTCTTGCGTATTTGTGGATTTGCTCTGGCAGCCTGTGAATACCACTGCTGTGATTAAAAACAAGGCCGTTAGTAAAATTGCTGCCCACTTCTTCAACATGTTTCCCTCCCTTCGAGATATTTATGTAACATTGGCCAATGCATGGCATATTATAGTAAGAAAGTATGAACAAAGTGTGAACAAATTGTAAATGCGTTATGAATTTTTTGGATAAGGCTCTCTTTTAAAACGGGACATAGATATGGTATTATAAATGTTGGTGAGGGAGAGGAGGATTTCAGTGCAGTGGGATGTGGTGGTAAAACGCCTTGAAGGTCATCAAGCGGTGGTGGCGTTTGAGAGTGGGGATGAAATTGTTATACCGGTTAAATTTCTGCCGCCTGGGTGTCGTGTTGGCGATGTTCTTAAAATCGAAATATATTTTAGCCCGTTCGGCACTTTGGCACATCTATTAAATAATGGAACTGAGAATGCATGAAACCAAACTGAAGCATAGTGGCTCTGCCTTCCGAATATTTATACTTACTAGAAAACTTAGTTGAGTAAATCTTTGGAAGGTGGAGTTGAGCGATTGAAAAGGAATATCGTCTTAAGCATAAAAATTGCTTTTGCATACGTGGGTACCGTTATAGGGGCAGGATTTGCATCAGGCCAAGAAATATTGCGGTTTTTTACGGTGTACGGTAAGTATTCAGTTTTTTCTATCATGCTGGTAGCTTTTTTATTTGTATGTGTGGGGATAAGGGTTTTAAGGGTGGGTTTTGAGCTGAGTGCCGGGTCATTTCGGGATGCTATTAGGTTGGTTTTTGGGAGCTTGTCACCTCTTGTTAATGCCTATTTGTTATTGGCGATTGTCATGGTGGCTGCTGCCATGCTGGCTGGGGCGGGCGCCTTGCTTGCGGAGTATATCCGCCTGCCTGTTTATATGGGAATGTCCGTAACGGCTGTCATAGTGGGAGTGTTTGCGGCATTTGGTTTAAAGGGTATTTTTGCGATAAATGCATGGATTGTTCCGGGTATACTGACTTTTAATGTCCTTGTGTTTATATACAGCCTAATGGCAGGCGATAGTACCTTTGAGGTTATGCCGGTATTTGATGTAACGCTTTTTGATATAATTAAAACGGGAGTGTCTTATGCCTCATTCAATATTGTGTTGGCAATGGGGGTTCTAACCTCTGTTGGTTGTAAGGTGAAGGATTTGCGGGTTTTGAAGGTAGGGGGCGTTTTGGGAGGCATTATATTAGGGACGATGCTTCTTATGGGCAACTATTCTTTGATGAGATGTATCCCTGAAGTTTATGAATTTGAAATTCCCATGCTTTACATAGTACGGCGGATGGGCTATTTCTTTGGCGCAGCCTTTGCGATTGTGATGTGGGGAGCTATAATTACTACACTTGTGTCCAACGTGTTTTCGGTGGCATGTGCAGCAAGCGATATTTTTAAATTGCCTATGCGCATGGCTTTGTTTGTTACTATTATAGTCTGTGCTGTGCTGTCTTTGATAGGCTTTTCACGCATGGTGACTTTTGTCTATCCATTGTTGGGGATGATAGGATTTATTGTAATCTTGGTGATGTTTTTTCTGGTCAAAAAATAAGGAACAGATTTATTTCTCCTTATCCTGTTTATACAATGCTTTGAGCTTAGACAGTAGAAGTTCTTTATCATTCCACTCGGGATGCATTAACACCCATTCGTGGGCTTGTCTTAGGGCTTTGCCGATGTCTTGTGGGTTATTGATGCCTATTCCTGATGCCATTACGTCATGGCCGTTGATGGCAAGTTGCGAAAGTTTTAAAGCATCTCCCCTTGCTAAAATCTCATGGGCCATTGATGTAAGAGCCGCCATCTTTTCTGACTCTCCTTTTTGTCCTGCAGTCAAAAGGTATGCGCGCTTAAGCTCCAAAAGGTGGAAGGTGTCTTCTATACCAAGGTTGCCCATTAGCTTCCTTATCTGATAGGCCGCTTCGGCCTTGTCGCTACTGAACTCCACAGGAAAGCTGGATGTAAGCTGCATCACTCTGTGTACAGTTTTGTTGTCGTAGCGCAGTCGCTTCAGCGAACGTTCTACCAGTTCGGCTTTATCGGCCAGCCGGTGCGCGGATTGCTCAAAATCGCTACCATTTGCCGTTTGATGCAGTGGACTGACCGGTTGGACCATAATGCAGCAGTACAGCGCTGCAAGACGTAAGACGGTATCAGGCCTGCACAGTTTTATGGCTTTGAATGCCAGCTGTCCTGTATTTGACAAGTGCTGATAAAGTTCCGGAAGTATTACCTCAAAGATACCGGTTTCATAAAGCAGCATGAGAGACTCAAACGGGTTAGAAGCAGCCATTATTTTGTTGAGCTCGTCCCGGATTCTCTCGGGGGAGATCTTGGAGAGCAGGCGATGATGGGTACAGGCTGCCTTAAAGGTGTTCTCCTCCAGCCTAAAGCCCAGTTCGGCGCAAAACCTTATTCCTCGCATTATGCGCAGCGGGTCTTCCTCAAAGCGATGCTCTGGCTTGCCTACCGTTCTTATTAGTTTTCGCGATAGGTCGCTGTACCCATCGAAGGGGTCTATCAAGGGCTCATTAAGATATGGATTGTAGGCCATGGCGTTTATGGTGAAATCCCGCCGTGACAGGTCTTCTATGATATCCGACAGAAACGTTATCTTAGAAGGGTGGCGAAAATCGCTGTATCGCCCCTCCCCCCTGAAGGTGGTGACCTCAACGGGCATATCGTTTATCACGACTGTTACTGTGCCGTATTTTTTGCCGGTGGGAATGGTGCGAGCAAACGAGAATATCCTCTCGATATCATCGGGGTGAAAGGACGTGGCGATGTCCCAGTCTTTTACGGGCCTGCCCAGGAGGACATCGCGGACGGCACCGCCTACAACGTACGCCTGCCCACCCTCTTCCATAATTCGGTTTAGTATTATTTCCACTTCTTTGGGAAGGGATATATTTATATTGCCTTTCATGGAGGTCATCTCCCTGCTTGCATTTTTAATGAGATGCATTTTGGCAAGTTTTCTATTGGTTAAATGAAGGGTTGTTTTCGTATATGTTCCTAATCTGGCAGCCGGGGTAAAAGTGCTGGAAGATCTGCTCATATGAATAACCCAGCAGTGATAGACCGTAGGCGCCGTACTGACTCATGCCAACGCCGTGACCGTAACCGCCTCCCGAGATGGTTACCTCTTCGATTGCCCCTTCAGAATTTCTCAGTATGTTGATATAGGCGAAAGCGCTGGGCAGTATAGGGAAGTTATCCCTTACCGACCCATCTTGGCAGTATAGCTTTATGGGGTGCTTGATGTCAAGATAGTTAACTGGCTGGAGCACCTTTCGTATATTGTATTCTTTTATGACTTTAAATACTCCATGGGTGGTGGTTATTTCGAGTTCCATCATGTTTCCGCCCTGGCCGCGCCGTGTCACAACCAGGTTCTGCAGCTCTCCGATATCCTGCGGTATCTCCTGCTGTATAAATTCGTTCTCACCCTTTCTTGTGAGGACGAATGCGGGCTGCGAGCGCTGTATGAGCGGTAGATTGTGCTGAATGCTGGCTTCAAGCTGCTGGCGGGTCATGGTGACGCTCCAGCGGAAAAACGGCGAAAAGCGGTCGTAACCGTCTAAATCCTTTTGGTCTATGAATGCTCTGAAGTTCTCTTCGTTGTGGAGGTCAGGGACGTTGCTGGGGAACTGGGGCTTAGCTATCAAATAGGGGACCTCATGCGAGGGAAATTTGTTGTTCTTATCGCTCCACACCTCGTGAAAGTTGGCGGTGTATCCGCAGGAGGTCGAGAAGAAGCGTGCGTCTATCACCTGGTCACCAAAGAAGCCTACCAGCCCCCGTGTTTCATTCACCGCTTGAACGGCAATAGGTTGTTCGGCTATGGAGTTGTACACCTGGCTGGCGGTGCTGTCATCCACATGGGCTCCAAAAGCTGCGTAGCCCTCGGATTTGAAGCATCGTATGGCATATGACCTGGCGGCTATGGCCTGTACTTTTAAAGCCTCAAGCCCAAATTTTACGGGCATTTCGCTGGGCACCACGGTGTACAGGTACTCCTCCAGGTCAAGCTCGTTTACCACTATAAGACCATGGTCATCATCACCGTTTAAGGCTATCTCTATAGTTCCTCTATAGGGCATGCTGCCTGATGTTTTACTTGAACTCCCATTGCGATCCAGTATGCTGAGCCTTCCGCCTTCCACAGGGCGTATGTACCACCTGTGGGGTGAGGAAGCCACCTTTTGCCCATTTACATACAGGGCTATGCCGTTGGCATCGGGTTTAAGAGTTATTACTTCGTTTGCCATAAATGTACGGGAGATGGGCTGTATCAACGTCTGAGCAGTAAAGTCTGTATCGCATGTGATGCTGACCTGGCTGTGAAGTATGTCGTTGTCCTTTTTGTTTTTTATGAGTACCCGCACCCCGTCCCTTGGCAAAAGCTGGTCCTGTATGATGATGGTACGGCCTTTACCATCGTTATCGCAAAACAGCGTTGAATCAGTACACCCCACCAGGCCTGACATCATACCCTGATAGATGACCGAGCTTTCTTTGATGGAGTACACAAAAAGGTTGTCGGTTATTGGGAGCCTGCCAAGGAGCGAATCTTCAATATACCGGCCTGAGCGAGATGCTGCTAAGACTTTTGAAAGTTTCACGGACTTAAGCGGATTTATATATACAATCTGGTTTTCCACCAGTGTTATCTCGGAGGGGGTAAAGTCTTTAATCTTTTCGGATGGCAATGGATTGGTGCAAAGAAGTTGATCCTGAGCTATGTATAGTGCAACTTCCGACGGATGTCGGGTTGAACCGTTTACTTTAACAGGTATTGCAGCTGAGAAATGGCTCACGCTGGGCAGGTATTGTATGTACCATTTATTGTAAGTTTTCGCCACCATGAATGGAACGCTTATATAGCCCTCTTTCATATACAGCAATGCCCTTACTCTGTAAGCATTGTTTTCTATAGGTTTGCATTCTGCTATTTTGTACTGTTTAAAGGGAATTAGCTCCAATGCCAAGTTTATAAAAGGATGGCTTTTGTCTACGTGCCTGTCCAGCAAGCCATAAAGCCTTTCATCGCGAGCCAATAGGTAGTCCAGAAACTGTTTAACGGCATTTGCAGGAGGTGGTGTATACGAAATATGTACAATCAATAGTATGAGGGCAATAAAAAAGATCAGCATTAAAATGTGTGGAAATCGGATTACTTTCATAAGGCGTAACCTCCTGTTATCTGGAAGCTCTAACATTATTTTATCATATGCTATGCAGCATTAGGGACTTTTTTGCTTTTTTTGTGTAGAAATATTAAAGGCTTTCGTGTTACAATAGATACAGACGGGGGGTTGTTGTTGTGAGAAAATGGGGATTTGCACTGTTGCTTTTAATAATTGGTGTTTTTGTAGCATTTACAGTATATGCTGATTCATCGCCCAAGTATTCTGTGCAGGAGTGGAACATCTCGGCTGTGATTAATCCGGATGGCTCTATGGATGTGGAGGAATACATAACTTATGATGTAAAGCACGGCCACCAGGGTCCTGTGGTGAGGCATATCGATATTTCCAATTCCTCCAGCATGGAAAACTTAGAAGTCTTATCAGTGAAATCTGCCGATACAGAAGATAGTACCCAATCCAAGCTTGAGCCATATAAGTTTGTGGATAAACCCGATGGAGGCATCACCAGGGCTTTTGCAACCCGGCCAGGCGATATACCGGACGAAATAGAGGATGTTTTAATATTTCCCCCTGACGGTGGTGAACACACCTTTGTTTTGAAGTACAGGCTCAATGACCTGGTGTCGCTTTATAAAGATACAGCTGTGCTTTACTGGAATCCAGTTATAAAGGGATACGGCCTAGAAGTGCATAAATTTAATATGAATATAACCTTGCCCGAAGGGACAAAGCCCGATGGCTTGAAACCATTTGTATACGGAGCTTTAGAAGGAGGCTGTGAGGTATTAGAGGATGGTACAGCTAGTATAACAGTGACGAGATTAAGCGCGGGTGAATTCGTAGAGGTTACTCTGGTATTTCCAAAGGATGGAGTGACTCAAGGTAGAAAGGTCATCGATAATGATGGTTTGAATAGTATTTTGCAAGAACAAAGCATGAAGGCAGAGGAGATGGAGCTTTTAAGGCGTAAGGAGGAGAAGGAACGGAAGCTGCGTTTTGTTGCTGTAGGAGGTGCCATAGCAGGGATTATAATCATAATGATTTGCGCATGGGCATGGGTAGGAAAACGTTGCTCAAAGTCATCTGCTTTTTTATCCTTTCTCAAGGGACAGGCCTATGCTGGAACAAGCGCTTCAGGATTGGATGGAGCTGTGACAAGACAACTGGTGAATGTGTATGGGAAATCAGGAGATGCCAAGCAAGAAGTGATAAGCCCTGTACGTTTGCCGGCTGACTATTATACCCCCGCTGAGCTTGGAGCACTGCTGCGCGGAAGGAAAATTGTCCCTGCAGATATGGTGGCAACGCTTATAGATCTGGCGGTGAGGAATTATCTTGACATTGAGGTATCAGGCGAGGGATGTTATGTTCTTACTTTAAGGGACTTTAAACGTGACAGTTTAAAGTCTCATGAGGAGTATCTGATAAATTGGTTTTTTAAGGATATAGGTGACGGGAAAAAGGTCTCAACTGGGGCCATACTGCAGGCTGCCTATGGCGGAGGATTTGGCAAAGAGTTCCATAACCGTTTTTTAATATGGAAGAAACTTGTATTAAGGCAGGCTATGCGGTGGGGGTTTAATAAGAGGGTGCCCTTTTTTAAGGCCTATAAAAGGACACCCTTTGGTAAGCAGCATTATAAGAACTGGATCAGGTTTAAGAAGGAGTTGAAGAGGCTTAGCCGTGAGGCCTATAAATTACCCCTTAAGGATTGGGAAAGCTTCCTTGCTTACGCATTTACCTTAGGAATAGCTAGATATGTTGTTGAGGGGCTGCACAAAGCATATCCATATTCCGTCAGGGCACTTTTAAATAGCGACCTAGCTGTTTTGCGTCCAGAAAACTTCGTTGCTATAGACCATTGGCTTGACCTTGCAAAAAGGCTTAACCTTATGCGATTTAAGCGAGCTAGAATATTGAGTTGGCTGTATGTTATTAAACCTCTCAGCACCGGACGAAGTTACAGAAAGAGTGACACCTATACATAATACTGCGCCTGGGCTTTCCACATTGTAGAGTATATACCTCCTGCTTTTTCTAGCTCAGCGTGGGTCCCATATTCCACTAATCTGCCGTTATCGAAAACCGCAATTTTATCGCAAAACTTACAGCTGGATAAACGGTGGGAGATATAAATTGCGGTTTTATTTTTTACCAGCTCGTTAAATTTTGAGTAGATTTCAAACTCGGCATAAGGGTCTAGAGCTGCTGTGGGCTCATCAAGTATCACTATTGGAGAATTTTTATAAAGAGCCCGAGCAATAGCCAGCTTTTGCATCTCTCCGCCTGATAGCTCTACGCCTTTTTTATCAAAATTCTTGTATAGAGAGGTGTCAACGCCGTATTCCAAGCTCTGAATTTTATCATAAATGCCCACCTTTTTAAGTGCTGCAATGAGCGCCTCCTCATCACAAGGCTGATTGAAAACCAGATTTTCTTTTATGGTAAAAGAGAATAACTTGTAGTCCTGAAAAACCACAGAGAGCAGCTTCATGTACTCGTTAAAATCAAACTCCTGAATATTAATGCCGTTTAGCAGAATCTCTCCTCTTTCGGGTTCATACAGCCTGCACAGCAGCTTGATAAAAGTCGTTTTGCCTGCTCCGTTCTGCCCTACAATGGCCAATTTTTGGCCATTTTCTATCTTGATTGAGACATCTTTTAAGGCATAATCGTTGCTACGGGGATATTTAAACCATACATTTTTGAATTCAACGGTAATATTATCCATGTTTTGTATCTTTCTGGTTCCGGTTTTGACTCTTGACGGTATACCTTCAAACTGTAAATACAAGTCCAAATACCTGCACATCTGCCTGAACTCGATAAACTGTGCTAAAAAGGCGGATACATTGGTAGAAAAACTGCTTGCCGCTGAAACATACATGGTAAAGTCACCTATGGTTATGGCATTTTTAAACACCTGCCATACCATATATGAATATACAACTATCATCTGTATTTGCAGGTTTATATTTGATAACCCCTCGTATTTTCCGTTTATTCCAAACAGCTTGCCAAAGCCATTAAAGATTTTTTCGATGTAATCGTCTTGTTTTCTGAGAATGTAGGGTGACATGCTGTAAATCCTGACATCCTTGGCTATAGAAAAGTCGCTGGTTAAACTTATATAATATCCAATTCTGCGGTTTATGGGTATCAATTCCTGATAAAATTTGAATTGAACTGCTTGAGATTTTTTGAATATGAAAGAATTAATGAGGACAATGGATAGGATGATAACAAGTAAAAATGCATTTAAGGTTGAAACGATGGCGATAAGCCCTACAATTGACATTGAGGTCTGAACCAGATTTATTATGCTGCCTATCATTCGCCATATTGCCCCCTGATTGTTTATGGTAAACAGTGCTTTTTCCTTCTGGTCCAGCACCTCAGGGTCTTCTATTTTTTCAAAGTCCAGGTTCATTATGTGTTTTCCCAAGTGCAGTTCAAAGCCGTTTACTAGGGCCACGTTGGCGATATCAATTTTGGTATCGAAAAAACGGTTTATCAAATTAAATACGCCATTGCCAAATACTACAATGCCCACCAGCAGAATAAACACTTCTATCCTTTGGCTGCCCATGAGCTCGTTCAGTATGAATCTTGGCATAATAATGTTTATAAAAGGCGCAGCTGCTTTAAAGGCGGAAGAGAATATAACGAGAGGAATGTAATTTCTGGATATGGAGTGGGTGAGACTTAAAAAGCGCCATGCAACCCATAGGTCTTTTTTTAGAAGCCCGGTGTTTGGAGCTTTCATACTGCCACTTCCTCTCTGTAATACTTGGCCTGTACAGTGAACATATCAGCATATTTGCCGTTAAGCGCTATCAATTCATCATGGGTACCGTATTCAACCAACTTACCATTTTCAAACATAGCGATCGCGTCGCAAAAACGCGTTGATGCCAAACGATGGGAAATATAAATTGCAGTCTTGTTTTTAACCATTCTATTGAAGCTCATATATATGCTGTATTCTGCCAACGCGTCCAATGCGGCTGTGGGTTCATCCAGGACCACAATGGGAGCGTCCTTATACAGCGCTCGGGCTATTGCGATCTTCTGGTTTTCTCCTCCGGAAAATTCTACACCGTCATCGTCCAGTATTTTCAGCATGCTTGTGTCAACCCCGTTTTTAAGGCTGCATATTTTATTCCAAATTCCCGCCTGTTCAAGAGCGCTTTTCAGCTTTTCATGATCAATGTTCTTCTTTTCACATACTGCCACATTTTCGGCAACCGAAAAGGCAAGCGGCTTTATATCCTGAAAAACCACCGAGAACAATTTGTAATACTCTTCTCTGTTAAATCGTTTAATATTTATGCCATTCAATAATATTTCACCCTCAGTGACATCATATAGCCGGCATAACAGTTTGACAAAGGTGGTTTTACCTGCTCCGTTATGCCCAACAATGGCCAGCTTTTGCCCCGCCGGTATTCTTATACTTAAATCTTTAAAGATGTAGGTATTACTATTGGGGTATTTAAACGAAACATTGCGAAACTCAAACTCGTATGGTCCCTCGGGTAAAGGAACAGTATCATCACTGGCCATAATATCTTGTTTTTCTATGAAACTTCTGAAGTCACATATATATAAATTCTGGGCTCTAATATGAGCTATGTCATTGATGACGTTTGTAAACCAGCTGGCAAACTGGGCTATAGTAGTAAAGTACATGGTAAAATCGGGGATTGACAGCTTTCCGGCTATTACCAAGGAGATTAAATATGCATAAATAATGCCTTCCCGGATTAGTAGCAGCAGCGTATCTGCTATACCCGCCTTGAAATACTTTAATCTAATCTCTCTGTGAATTTTGAGGCGTCTTTCCTTGTATAGTTTGAATAGTTCGGCAATCCAGTCGCGGATCCCTAAAATCCGTAGCTCTTTTCCATAAGCGAAGTCGTACATAATATTATACAAATATTGTGAACGCCTGTCGTTTTCGGATATCTCGTCCTTTTTGCTGTGCTCGAATTTTCTGGCCAAAAAAGTCAGGTAATAAGATATGATGACATTTGCAATGAGATACATAAGCACAAAAATATTCAAGGTCGCTACAATAGTTATATAACCCAGAAGTGCCAATATATTTCCTGCAAACCCGAATAACTTGTGCAGTACCCCTTCTATACCGATATTGTTGTTATCCAGACAGCGAAAAGCAGTTTGCATATCGTTTAGAAACTGCGGGTCCTCGGTATTCTGAAAATCGGTGGTCATACATTTCTGCTGGTGCATGCGTATGTATTCAAACCTTACCTTCACCATATGTGGATAATATGCATTCCTTAGGTAGGCTGTCAAGAAACCGGTAATTGAAGCGCATGAGAAAAAACCTGCAAGCAAAATTATCAACATCTCAGGACGTTTTGCATTTAATAGTTCCTGCAGTATAAACCGGGGGAAAAATATTGAAATAAAAGGAGCAATGGCAGACAGTACAGTGTATAGCCCAAAATATATAAATACAAATTTATCATATTTCCATGCCCCTTTTACTACAAAGGCCACATTTTGCATAGTAGTATACTTGGGTTTTGTCTTATTATCTGCTCTTGGTTTTAACTTTAACACCTTATTCTCATTCCCCTCTTCATGAAAATGGCTTTATTGGAAATGCCACGTCTCTTTAAAGTTATTTTTCTATATGTATGCCTCCACCTGCTGCTACACTTCCGTTAATATTTTTACAATGTATGTTACCTCCTGCAGATACATTGCCTTCTATATTTTCACAGGTAGCGTTTCCTCCTGCGTTGACATTGCCTCCTACATTTCGGCAGGTGACATTTCCTTTAGCGCTGACGTTCCCCTTTACATCGCTGCAAGATAGGTTGCCGTGGCATTCTATATCTAAAGCCTCACCGTCGTATTTTACTTCGATGCTGGTTGAGTCGGGGTCGCCCTTTTTCAACAGTTTTCTGCCGATAAACGCTACTATGCGCAGTTTCCCGTCATCTTCCCAGGGTAGGTCAGTAAAATCGCCCTTACGAGAACCATCTTCTATTCTCAAATTATCCCTTATTGAATTTATCATCTTCTCTGCTTCATCGGCATCTATCTTTCCATGCTTATACAAATCCAAAATTTTTACAAGAGTTGCATTTGCCATATCGGTCATCTCCTTTTTCAATGTTATTTTCTGGTTATTAGAAAAGATATTGTTCACCTTGCAGGTATCATCAATGATGATTTGACCATCGCAATACAGCCTATCAACAATACAGTTGCCTTTGAGCTTTACATTATTTGCTCGAACGACCTTGGCTTTGAGCCCTTCTGCTTCTAAATTGGTACATTCCAACACATCCACAAATGAATGTTCCACGCTTATATCGCGGCCGAAATATAACTTGAGAAATGGTCTTAATCTTATGGGTATTGGGTTTCTCATACTTTTGATCTTATCATAATTATTTTTCAAAACTATACTGTCGCCATACATCTTTGAAACCGAACAAATGCCATCCACATAGATCTCATCAGCGCAAACTTCACGGTTTGAGGTCATAATACCATCACACACAATCTTATCCGCATTTAAAGAAGCCCTACGCATCTTTAGTATACCGTCTATTTTTACACTTTTTACCTTGATGTCTCGGAATATCCTTGCAATGCCATCTATTCGCATTTCATCAGCGGTAATCTTACCTTTGCTTTTAAACATTCCGTTTACAGTTATTTGTCTGGCGGTAACTGGTCCCTTTAGTTTGCCAATGCCATCAATTGAAATTGTTTGGTATTCACCGCCCTGTATAGAACCTATACCCTCTACTTTTTCGCTTTTCATAATCTCACCACCTGCTCTATCACTGCTTTTTCTGAAATTTCAACGCTGTTCTTGTATTCCACCCTGTCAATTACGCATAAATCACCTATCTCCACATCTATACCTGACACCAGTTGAGCCCTTGTATATTCAATGTTGATCCTGTCACCTTCGATGCTTTCAATGCTAACGATTCCTGCATTTGAAGTAAAATTCTTATAACCAGCTGACTTGGGTATGGATTTAAACAGTTTGTCTTGTTGAAAACTTTTGAGAATGCGAATGTTGCTTCCCATAATGCTTTTAACAGATATTGCATCATTCAGGACTAGTGTAATATTTTCAGCGTTGATGCTTTGGCAGCGCAGTCCTCCAAAGCTGTAAAAGTTTTCGCAAACAATTTCATTATCATAAGCCAATAAAGCTGAAGAAATGATATTTTTGAACTCATAGTCGCATGATGAAAGGTCCATTGCAAAAAAATTTTCAAACGTTTCAGCTTTTAATATTCCCCTCCATTGAAGTCCTTTATTTGAGTAATCATAGTGTGCTGCTGCATTTACAGCATCAGCTTTTTGATTGGCTGTTTGAACCGGAATCCCACCCCTTGCCTTTTTTTTATTGGCAGGGCCGTTCCTGAGTATCCTGCATTCTAAAAATTCGGCTGATAGGTCGCCTATTACTACTATAACATCCCCTTTACAAATACCATGCAGGGATATATTTCCTGCAACTTTTACATTGCCCCAGCTGACATGATTGGCTTTAACTTCTCCTGCACCGCGCAATTTGTGGACTGCAGAGTTGTGTACATCGATTTCCCCTGCAAGATATATGGCATTGATATCGCTATCAGTGACATAAAGCTCTCCTGCCGCCATAATGAAATTATAACACCCTTCAATATATCTTTTCCCTATAGCAATGGCGTTTTTCCTCATGTCAGCACCGCCTTTTCCGAAGCAAGCTCAAAAGGGACATCTTTTTCCTCGTCGTCAAACCTGAAATTAAAGCTCTTGTGGTATTTAACCTTCATGAGAGAAGAGATATCATTCAGGCGAATCTGGCATAGCACTTTCCATCTGCTGTCAAAGAATACTTTGGCTTGTTCAGCATGAATGGTAACAAAGTAATCCCCGTTTTTGTCAAGCAGCACAAACATAAAATCGGTCTGTTTGATATCCTTTAAATGGTCCTTTATACCCTCACACAGAGATTCCACATCCTTAAGCTGCAAACCAAAATTTCTCTTACATTGAGAAATGGCAATTAGTGCCAATACTTCCACATACGAAAAGCTATTTTTCCTAAAGGTTTGGCAAAAACAGGGTATAAGTCCTTTTTCAATTTCATCGATGATTTGCAGGTCATCTGCTGTAAATATTCTTTCAGATACTTCAGGAGACAGGATCTTTGCCAGCTCTTCCAAAGAGTATTTGTCCTTGAGCTCTTGAATAGCTTTAATCCTGTTGAGTATTTTATTTCTAGGAAAGAAGGTTTCCTGACCGGTAAATGTAGGTTGCTTTATGAACCACTCTTCAGGTATCAATCCTTCCCGCTTCCAACGGTATAACTGTCCGTAAGATATTCCCGTAATCTTGAGCAGCTCCTTTTTGGAGATAAGCACTCACCCCATCTCCTTTCGTAACATTGTTATGTTATGCTAAATCTAATGTAACATAACATTGTTACAAAGTCAAGGAAATTTGTAGAAAAATATTTAAACGGCATTGAATAAATGTAACACTAATGAAAGAAATACTTGGAAGGAGCGGTTATAATTTTGTGGAAAACAAAGATAGTTTTATGGTAAAATAGCAAATAGGTATTGATACATAGACTGAGTTGAAATGGGGGGATTGCATATGGGTAAGATGACATTTCCTAAGGATTTTATATGGGGTTCAGCTACCGCATCATATCAAGTGGAAGGTGCGGTAGACCAGGACGGGCGTGGCGAGTCCATATGGGACAGGTTCAGCCATACTCCGGGGAATGTGCTGAACGGAGATACAGGCGATGTGGCTTGTGATCACTACAATCGGTACAAAGAGGATATACGACTGATGAAGGAGCTTGGACTCAAGGGATATAGGTTTTCCATCGCCTGGCCCAGGATATATCCCCAAGGAAAAGGGCCGGTCAACCAAAAAGGCGTGGACTTTTACAATTCCCTTGTGGATGAGCTTTTAAAGGCTGGTATAGAGCCCATTGTTACACTTTATCACTGGGACTTGCCACAGGCGCTTCAGGATATAGGCGGATGGGACAATAGGGACGTAACGGATTATTTTGCCGAGTATGCCTTTAAGATGTACGATGTCCTGGGTGACCGCGTCAAGAAATGGATTACCCACAATGAGCCGTGGGTGGTGGCATTTGTGGGCAATGCATTTGGCCATCATGCACCTGGATATAAGGATTTTGCGCTTGCGGTAAGGATTACCCATCATCTGCTGCTATCGCATGCCAAGGCGGTACAGGCTTATCGTCAATCGGGGAATGATGATGGTGGGCAGATAGGGATTACCTTGAACTTGACGCCTGTTTATCCTGCTTCTGATAGCCCCGGGGACAGCGAAGCGGCTAAGTTTCAGGATGGTTTCCAGAACCGGTGGTTTTTGGACCCGGTATTCAAAGGCACTTATCCCGAGGATATGATGGCATATTATCAGGAGAAATACAATGCACCAGCGATATGTCCAGGTGATATGGAGCTCATTGCAAACAACCCCATCGATTTTCTTGGAATAAACTACTATACCAGAGCTGTAGTCAAAAAAGGTAAAGAGGATAGTTTTGATTCGGTGGAGCATGTGCGTCCTGAAGGAAAGTATACCGAGATGGGATGGGAGGTATATCCTCAAGGGTTATACGACCTCCTCATGAGGGTGCATAGGGACTACAACGCTCCAGTTATCTACATAACTGAAAACGGAGCTGCTTTTAAGGATGACAAAGTGATAGACGGTGTGGTGGACGATCAGGACAGGTTGGATTACTTAAAGGCCCATTTTGAGGCAGCATACAAGGCAATACAGGATGGGGTAAATCTCAAAGGCTACTATGTATGGTCGTTTATGGATAACTTTGAATGGGCCTTCGGATACAGCAAGCGGTTTGGCATAGTGTATGTAGATTATGTGACATTGAAGAGGACCCCAAAGAAAAGTGCACTGTGGTATCGAGATGTGATTTCCGAAAACGGGCTTTAATAAAGCCCGTTTTCTTTTTGTTCACAAATATTTCAGAATTTATTCATGATTTTGCCAAAAACTATTGTTATACTGAGAACATGATATGTATAAAACGATCCGTATCAAGTCAACAACAATTGTATAATCATCTCTGCTAAACATTGCAAAACCGGGTTGAAGTTGGCGTAATCTTTGTACCTGCCTTAAAGTTATATCAATTAGTGGAGGGATGCAAGATGAACAAAAAATGGTTAAAGGGAAGCATAGCTGGACTTTTGGCGGTGGCGTTACTTGTAGGTGGTTATTTCGTTTATCGAAGGTTTCAGACACCTAGAACTAATGCAAATGCGAATTATAGGGTGGCAAGAGCTCAGATTGGCGACATAGAACTCAATGTTTCTGCAAGTGGGACTGTAGTTGCAGCGGTGACTCAAGAAGTGGCTCCGCTTATTAGTGGAACGGTGGAAAAGCTTGAAGTTAAAGAGGGTGATAAGGTTAAGGAAGGAGATGTGATAGCCGTTATTGATGATGAGAACCTGCAGCAGGAGATAGATAAGATTGAAAACAACCTTAAGCAGCAGAACCTCTCGTTGTCAAAATTAAAGGATAGCTTAAGTGATTTTTACATAAAAGCACCTGTTGATGGCCGGGTGAAATTCCTTAAGGCAAAGGTTGGCGAGGATGTAGGGCTTACCACCAGGACATACGGCGCTTTGGCCATTATTTCCACCGATGGAAGGATGAAGGTTACGTTTAAACCAAGGGGAGGTGTTTCTTTAACTGAGGGTGAAAAGGTTTTGGTCAGGCTGGAAGATGGTACTGAAGTAGAAGGGACTGTTGTAGAAACACCTTTAGGCCAAATGATAGCTCAACAGTACAATCAGCCTGAGACTAGTGCGGGAAGCGTCCAAGTTCAGATTGACAGGGATGACCTGCCAATTGGAGCCAAGGTCACCGTTTTAAAGCGCGATGAAAATTCCGACGAGTACGTGGCTGTTGGTGAGGGGACGCTGGATGTCAATCAGGGAGTTAACGTTACCGGAAATAACGGAAAAATAAGCATTATTTACGTGAAGGAAAACAGCATGGTAAAGCGAGGCGATAATCTATTTAAGCTGGATGATTCAGATGTCAAGGCCAATATAGAATCGCAGAATCTGACCATTCAGCAGACTCAAAAAGAGCTGGAGAGCAAGAAAAGTCTGCTTGGCAACACCAAGGTAAAAAGCCCTATAAATGGCATAATTACCTCTTTGAATGTTAAGGTTGGGGATCAAGTGCAGCAAGGCAAGCCAATTGCCACTGTTATAGATCCTACGCAGCTAAATGTAGTGGTTGCGGTGGATGAACTTGATATACCCAAAGTGAAAATAGGGCAAAAGGCCAAGGTTAAAATAGATGCTTTCCCCGATACCGTTTTTGAAGGAGAGGTTATAAAAATAGCTGATATAGGAAAATCCTCCGGCGGAGGAGTAACAACATTCGATGTGACTATTTCTATAAAAAATCCAGGTGATATTAAGATTGGTATGAATGCAACTGCCGAAATCCAGGTAGAAAGCAAAAAAGGAGAGGTGCTTGTTCCAGTAGAAGCCATTCAAGAAAGAAACGGGGAAAAGTATGTACTGGTAGCGTCCAATTCTTCGCAAGGCAATAAAGGAGATGAGCAGGGATCTTTTAGGGGGTCTGCTTCTATATCTGATATGGCAGGTAGTGGGAATGCACAAGGGCAAAGGTTTGTGACGAGAAATAGAAGCATGAATATACCATCAGGAAACTTGTTTGGAGAGGTGAGTTTACGTAAAGTAGAGATTGGCATTACAAATGAGACTTACGCCGAAGTCATAAGCGGAATTGAAGAAGGTGAAGTAGTGCTTATTCCAGTGTCTGGCTCGAACAACAATCAGAATAATTGGCAGGGGATGTTTCCAGGCTTTGGTGGCATGAGAGGGGCTTTCCCACAGGGAGGATTTGACAGGGCTAGAGTTCCCGCCAATAATCGCTGATAAAGAGGGATGAGATATATAAAGAAAGAAGGTGCTTTGGGGGCATGATACGGCTTGAAAACCTTAGCAAGGTTTACAAAATGGGAGAAAATGAAGTGGTAGCTCTAAACAACATCTCCTTATCCATCAACAAGGGTGAATTTGTTGCCATTATGGGCCCTTCGGGTTCGGGCAAATCCACCCTTATGAACATAATCGGATGTTTGGATGTACCCACTCAAGGTAGATATTACCTGGATGGCCGCGATATATCCTCTTATAACCACAATCAGCTGGCAGAGGTACGCAACAAAAAGTTCGGTTTTGTCTTTCAAGGGTTTAATCTGCTGCCCAAGCTGACAGCTCTGGAAAATGTGGAGCTTCCGCTTATTTATGCAGGTGTTGGTGCCAGGAAACGAAGGGAAGAGGCTATGCGCGTTCTGGAAATGATGGGGCTTAAGGAGCGGATGCACCACCGACCTTCAGAGCTGTCGGGTGGGCAGCAGCAGAGGGTTGCCATTGCAAGAGCCTTAGTTAACCGCCCATCGGTGATACTGGCCGATGAGCCCACAGGCAATTTGGACAGCAAATCGGGCAAGGAAATCATGCAGATATTTAAAGAGCTCCATTCTCAGGGAAATACCATTATACTTATAACTCACGATATTAACATAGCAAGGTATGCAAGGCGTATGATCAGCATACGCGACGGGCAAATCGTATCGGACGAAGAGGTGGGAATTCAATGAAATTTACTCAGGCCATTAAAATGGCTTTAAATTCTATTTTGTCAAACAAGATGCGTTCATTTTTAACCATGCTTGGGGTCATCATTGGGGTCATGGCTGTCATCACCCTGGTTGCTTTAGGGCAGGGTTCTACCCGGCAGGTATCCCAACAAATCGAGAGCTTGGGTACCAATTTGATCACCGTCAATATCACGGGTAGAAGAAGCCGCAGCGTTAATGAAGAGGACTTGCAGCGGATAAAGAGTATACCCGGTGTCAGCGAGATAGCACCTGTATTGAGCGGTGGGGTAACGGTAAAAGCGGGTAACAAGAATACCAACACTTCTCTTGAAGCCACTACGCCCGGATATCAGCATGTAAGAAACACAAAAGTCCAGCGTGGCAGATTCTTGCTTCAAAACGATTTGGATATGCGGTTTAGGGTGGCGGTGGTAGGAGTGGATGTTGCCGATGAGCTGTTTGGGAGAAGGGATGTAGTGGGAGAGAAGATTTCGATAAACGGAGTGGAATTTTCAATTGTGGGTATACTGGAGGAGAAGGGAAGCTCTATGGCTGGTTCGGACGATAATAGGGTTATAATACCATTGACCACTGGTCAGAGGTTTCTTGGAAATACAGAAATTCGAACTTTTTATGTTTCCACGCAGTCACCTGATGTTGTAAATCAAGTAGTCGCGGAGATACAGCGGTTTCTGACCAGGAAGTTTAACGACGAAAACAGCTTCAGGGTATTTAACCAGACGCAGCTCTTATCAACTATTAATCAGGCGACTGCTACTTTGACCATGATGCTGGGCGGTATTGCAGGTATATCGTTGCTGGTAGGCGGTATTGGGATCATGAACATAATGCTGGTATCTGTCACTGAGCGGACGCGCGAGATAGGAATAAGAAAGGCCATAGGAGCCAAGAAGAGAGATATACTGGTGCAGTTTCTCATAGAGTCATCTGTGCTCAGCGGATTGGGCGGTGTACTGGGGATCATAGTGGGCTTTGTGGGGGTAAGTGTTTTGGGCAAGATATTGAACATCCCTGCAGCAATTTCTGCCGATGTGGTATTGCTGGCAACCGGGTTTTCAGTGGCGGTTGGGATTATATTCGGCTTATATCCGGCCGGTAAGGCGGCCAGCTTGAATCCTATTGATGCACTGCGTTATGAGTGATAACAACCACCCTATATAGCCTTTCTTGTTCATTCTTTTATAGATGGCCTCGTACTTGAATTATAGTATCTGGGCAAGTGCATAAATGCTCTTGCTCTTTGTTTTTAATTAGTGTAACATGATAGTAGTAGAACCACTTCCTAGCATTTATCTCCCTTCAGAGTGAATGGTGTGATTTCCTGAAGGGATTAATTCCTTTTTGTTGCTTATGGGCTGATTATACCTCGATAGTAATATGATTTATGAAAAAATGTATTTATTTTGAAAGGATGCTGCTTAATAATGCGTATGCTGGATATCATTACAAAAAAGCGAGATGGCAAAGAGCTTACCAGAGAGGAAATAGGTTTTTTCATCAAGGAGTATGTGGCAGGGCACATTCCGGATTACCAGGCGGCTGCCTTGTTGATGGCCATATATTTTCAGGGTATGACCAGCCGTGAAACCGCTGACCTCACCCTGGCCATGGCCTATTCAGGGGAGACGGTGGACCTGTCACCCATACCGGGGATAAAGGTTGATAAGCACAGCACAGGCGGGGTGGGGGACACCACCACCCTGGTAGTTGCACCACTGGTGGCGGGCTGTGGAGTGCCGGTGGCCAAGATGTCGGGCAGAGGCCTGGGCCATACCGGCGGCACGATCGACAAGCTTGAGTCCATTCCGGGATTTAACCCCTTTCAGCCAATTGATGATTTTATTCGCATAGTGAAAGAAGTCGGCGTGGCTGTAGTGGGGCAGACAGAGAATTTGGTGCCTGCCGATAAGAAGCTGTATGCGCTGCGGGATGTGACGGGGACTGTTGAACATAAATCCCTCATTGCCAGCAGCGTTATGAGCAAGAAGATTGCTGCCGGGGCCGATGCCATAGTTCTTGATGTAAAAGTGGGCAGCGGGGCTTTTATGAAATCGGTGGAGGACGCCTTTGAACTTGCGCAGGAGATGGTTAGTGTAGGTGTCCTCGTGGGGCGCAACACAATTGCCATAGTTACGGATATGAACCAGCCTCTGGGGATGGCCGTCGGCAATGCGCTTGAGGTGAAAGAAGCGATAGAGGTATTAAAAGGAGAAAGGGAGGGGGCACTTAAAGAGGTTTCCCTGTTGCTGGGAGCGTACATGCTGTATACAGCCGGGCACTGCCGAACTGTTGAGCAGGGCTGTGAGATGATAGAGGAGGCACTTCATAGCGGGAGAGGTCTACAAAAGCTTAAGGATATGATTCGTGCTGAGGGAGGGGATGAGAGAGTGGTGGACGATACCTCCCTTTTACCGCTAGCTGACGAGGTCATTGCTATAAAAGCGCAGCAGAGCGGATATATAAGCTCTATGGATGCGTACAGCATAGGGCAGGCTGCCCGGTTGCTGGGAGCCGGGAGAAGCACCAAAGAGGATGCAATAGACCACAGGGTGGGCGTAGTTTTGCATAAGCGTTTGGGTCAAAGGGTGGAGAAGGGCGAGACGCTGGCCGAGTTTTATGTGACCAGGGAGGATAATTTGCAGGAAGCTATTAATGTATTTAATGAGGGGATAATTATCGGTGATCAGCCTCCTCAACCCAGGCCATTAGTGTACGGTGTGGTAACACGCGATGGCGTTGAAAGGTGGTGATTCTGTATCTTCTGTACATATCGACATGTTCTTTTTTAAGGCAATATTACCTTGCCGAACGACAACAGTACCAATGCGTTGGGTGCAAAAACTGTACAAAGAAATGTAAAAAAGAGGGGCTGCTATGAGTAAAGAGGGTTTAATTCTGGTATTTGATATAGGCACCACGGGAGTAAAGTGTGCTGCCTTTAAGCCGGATGGGGAGAAGGCCTGTGCACATACTGTCAATTACGATACAGTTTATCCCAAGCCGGGATGGGCCGAGCAGAAACCAGAGGACTACTGGAGAGGCATAATCGATGGGACTAAGGTTTTGCTGGAGAAAGGTAATATTAGCCCACAACGGATTTCGGTCATTGGCCTTAGCGGGCACATGAACGGATGCATTCCTGTGGATGCAAACGGAAATGTCTTACATCCAAATATAATCCATTCGGATTGTAGGAGCCAGGCAGAGGCTTCTTATCTTAAGCGAGTATTTGATGAATGGCACTTTTACAGCATTACCGGCAATAGGATCGATCCACACTATACCTTTACAAAGATACTGTGGTTAAAGAAGAATTATCCGGAAATATATGATAAAACGGCGTATTTCTTAAATTCCAAGGATTACATTGGATTTAAGCTGACAGGTAAGTTGGGGTTTACTGACCTTTCTGATGCCTCGTTGACCTGTATGCTGAACATCAACCAAGGAAAGTGGGCACAGGATGTTTTGAGTGAAGCAGGCGTAGATGTACATAAGCTTCCAGAACTGTTGCCTTCTTTTTACATCTTAGGTAGTCTGTCGGAGCAGGCAGCCGACCTTTTGGGCTTGAAGGCTGGAACGCCGGTGGTAGTGGGCGGAGGAGACGGGGCATGCGCCACAAAAGGGGCCGGTGTGGTCAAAAAGGGGCAGGCATATAACTATATTGGGAGCAGCGCCTGGATATCGACTATAAATGACCGACCTGTGTTGGACAAAGGTGCCAGGATATTTCATTTTTATGACCTGGATGGGAGAAATTATAATGTTACCGGGACGGTGCAGTGCGCCACCATTGCTTACGATTGGGCCATCGAAAACATAGGCGGTTTTAAGCTACAAAAAGCCGAGGCGAGGGATGAGGTATTTGAGGCTGTTGAAGATTTGGCGCGGCAGGCGCCCATTGGTTCAAACGGTGTGTTTTTCGTACCCTACATGATGGGCGAGAGAACGCCCCACTGGGATGAAAACACCAGGGGCGGCTTTGTAGGCCTTACGCTGTATCATGGGAAGAGCCATCTCTTTCGAGCAGTTTATGAAGGTGTAGCTTTTGCTCTAAAGAACGTTTTGGATGTATTTGAGGAAAACGGTTTAAGAGTTGAGGAGCTGACGCTGCTTGGAGGGGGGGCCAAGAGCAGACTGTGGAACGAGATTATGTGCAATGTATACGGTAGGCCTGTAAAGGTGCATTGCTTCCCCGGAGAAGCCACTTCGCTGGGTGCCGCAATTGCCGCAGGGGTGGGAGTAGGCATTTTTGAAAGCTTCGAGGATTCTGCCCAAATTATCAGGTATCAGTGTTCTTGGCAGCCGGTTTCAAGCGAGGTGGAGTCCTATCAAAGCTACTACCGGATATATAACATGATGTACAGGCAGCTAAAGCCCATATATGATGAGATAGCAAAGTTGATTGGTAAGTGAGCAGTGGAGGCGTTTTATTGAGTTGAGAGGGAGGGGGCTTTTTTATGCGACTTAATAAGCTTACCAACGTCAAAATGGAAAACGTAAAACTCAATGGAGGGTTGTTGGGGTGTATTCAAGATTTAATCGTGAATGAGACCATCCCCTACCAGTATAACGTACTCAATGATGATGTGGAGGAAGCACCAAAAAGCCACGCTATAGCCAATTTTCGCATTGCAGCAGGGGAGCAAAAGGGCGAGTTTTACGGCATGTTCTTTCAGGACAGCGATGTGGCTAAATGGTTGGAAGCTGCCAGCTACAGCTTAATATTGAAGCCCAACCCTGAGCTGGAGAAAATTTTGGATGAACTGGTCGACCTCATTGGTAGGGCGCAACAGCCGGATGGGTATTTGAACACCTATTTTACTGTGGCTCATCCTGATAAAAGGTGGACGAATTTGAGGGACATGCATGAGCTGTACTGTGCTGGGCATATGATGGAGGCTGCTGTTGCCTATTACAGAGCTACCGGTAAGACCAAGCTCATCGACATCATGAGCAAATTTACTGACCATATGTTAACAGTGCTAGGCCCTGAGCCGGGGAAAAAGAGAGGGTATGATGGTCATCCAGAGATAGAGCTTGCACTGGTTAAGATGTATAAGGTCACAGGGGACGAAAAGTATTTAAGGCTTGCCAAGTACTTCATTGATGAAAGGGGTAAGGAGCCGCATTATTTCACAATAGAAGCTGAGCTTAGAGGAGAAAAGAAAAAGAGCACTGGTCAAGATGATATGTGGTCTACATACCAGTATTATCAGGCCCATCTGCCGGTGAGAGAACAGACAACTGCTGAAGGGCATGCGGTGAGGGCCATGTACCTGTATGCCGGTGCGGCTGATATAGCCAGGGAAACCGGCGATGAGGAATTGTTTGCGGTGCTGAAAAGGCTATGGGATAACGTGACCAAGAAGAGGATGTACATAACGGCAGCTATAGGTTCGCAGAGTTATGGGGAAGCCTTCTCATTTGATTATGATTTGCCCAATGATACCATCTACGGTGAGACCTGTGCCTCTATAGGCCTTGCGTTATTTGCTTACAGGATGCTTCAAATGGACCCTGATAGCAGGTACGCAGATGTTTTGGAAAAAGCAATATATAACGGAATTTTAAGCGGTATATCGCTTGATGGCAAAAGGTTTTTCTATGTAAATCCTCTTGAGGTGAATCCAGAGGCATGTGAGAAGAGGTATGACCACTCACATGTCAAAGTGGAGCGCCAGGCGTGGTTTGCATGTGCCTGCTGTCCCACCAATGTCAGCCGGCTTTATGCCTCGATAGGCGATTACATGTATTCTACCTCCACCGACGGCGAGATATATATCCACATTTTCGCAAACAGCAGCGCAAATATAGCTTTAAATGGCAAAAATGTTGCTCTCAATGTCAAGACCCGCTATCCTTGGGATGGAAATATAAGCGTCAAGGTCAATCCTGATTCAAAAGGGGAATTCACTGTAGCAATACGCGTTCCTTCATGGTGTGGGGAGCCTTCCATTCGTGTAAACGGACAGCCTGTGAACATAGGGGAGCATATTGAGAAGGGATATGTTAAGATAAGAAGAGTATGGGAGCCAGGTGATGAAATCGATGTAGTTTATCCCATGAAGGCTGTGCTGGTACGGGCTAATCCCAAAGTGCGGGAGAATGTAGGAAAAGTAGCTATACAGCGCGGACCAATGGTTTATTGCATAGAAGAAGTGGATAACGGGAAAGGGCTGCATAAAATCATAGTACCCAAGAATGTGGAGTTTAAGGAAGTTTTTGAGGAGGGGCTTTTAAACGGGGTAGTAACCATAACATTTAAGGCATACAGGTTGAAGGATTGGCTTAGTGATGAATGCTATAGCTTTGCCCCAAATGACTATGAAGAAATAGAGGTTAAAGCTGTTCCCTATTATGCATGGGGCAACAGAGGAGCTGGCGAGATGATGGTTTGGCTGATGAGCAACATAGACACAACCGGTTGATTTTCGTAGGGTAGCTTTGCAGAATAGTTAGGGGGAAGTTCCAAGACCGAACCTGCGAACAGGCTAAAATAAAGCCTTCAGACTTTTCAAGAGCATATGGCACAATGAAAAAGGGGAGATGAGTAGCTTGGATATAAAAAGCAGAATAAACAAACTGCGCGAGAAAATGCTGGAGAAGGGTATGGAGGCCTACATCGTTCCCAGTTCCGACCCTCACATGAGCGAGTATGTGGCTCCACGCTGGGAGAGCAGGAAATGGCTGTCCGGCTTTACGGGTTCAGCCGGCACCTTGGTTGTAACCCGTCAAAAAAGCGGCCTGTGGACTGATGGGAGATACTACATACAGGCTGAAAAACAGCTCAAAGGCACGGGAATTGAGCTTTACAAAACTGGAATGCCAGGGGTACCTGATTACATAGAATGGCTTAAGGAGGAACTGCCTGAAAATAGCTGTGTGGGGATATGCGGCGAGGTGTTCTCGGTTTCCAAAGTCAGGGAGATGGAGAAGGAGCTCTCAAAAAAAGGCATATCCCTCAACAAAGAATTTGATCTAGTCGACGAGATATGGGAGGGGCGACCGCCGGTACCACAGCAACCGGTATTCATTCACGATGTGGCCTTTGCAGGAAGGACTGCGGCTCAAAAATTGTACACCGTGCGGCAGGAAATGGCAAAAAAGGGCGTTAATTATTATTTGGTATGCAGCCTGGATGATGTGGCATGGCTATATAACATTCGCGGCAGCGATATAGCCTACAATCCAGTGGCCATAGCATATGCCCTGGTTTCTTCCCATCAGGCCTGGCTGTTTATAGACAAAAGTAAGGTTCCTGGTGATGTGGTGCGCATGCTCGATGAGAACGGCGTAATCGTTGACGACTACGAAAAGATATATGAGTATCTCGCCCAGTTAAAAGAAGGAGATGCTATACTCTTTGACCCGGCTGTTACCAATAGCAGGCTATACCATGCCATAGCAAATGGATGCAAGAAGGTAGAGGACGTGAGCATCGTTGCCAGGTTGAAGGCTATTAAGAATGAGGTTGAGATAGAGAACCTGAAAAAGGCACATGTGCGCGATGGCGTGGCCATGGTAAAATTCCTCTACTGGCTTGAGCAGAATTTGGGCAAGGAGGAAATAACCGAGATCACCGTGGCCGAAAGGCTGGAAGAGTTCAGGCGCCAGCAGGAGGGATTTGTGGGCCCAAGCTTTGCCACCATTGCAGCCTACAAGGACCACGCTGCCATGATGCATTATCAGGCCACTCCTGAAACCTGCTATACCCTTGAGCGGGAAGGATTTTTGCTCATCGACTCGGGAGGTCAGTACCTGGGAGGGACCACCGATATAACGCGCACAATAGTTTTGGGTCCTATCACTGAAAGACAAAAAAGGGATTTTACGCTGGTGCTCAAAGGGCACATAAACCTGGCGAGAGCAAGGTTTCTATACGGGACTACCGGCTCCAACATAGATATATTGGCAAGGCTGCCCCTGTGGGAGCAGGGAATTGATTACAAATGCGGTACCGGGCACGGGGTAGGGTATTTCCTCAATGTCCATGAGGGGCCGCAGCGTTTAAGCCAGGTTCCCAACAACGTCAAGCTGGAAAGGGGAATGATCTTGACCAACGAGCCGGGGGTGTATATCGAGGGACAGTACGGCATACGCACCGAAAACGAAATGCTGGTGGTAGAGGACGGAGAGACAGAATTTGGGAAGTTTTTAAGGTTTGAGCCCATAACGTACTGCCCCATTGACCTCGATGGAGTTGATCCCGGGCTCTTGAACGAAGAGGAGAAAAGATGGCTCAATGAATACCACGCTATGGTTTATGAGCTGCTATCGCCGCTACTGGATGAAAATGAAAAGGAATGGCTCAAGGTTAAAACCAACCCGATAAATTGATACATCAAGAACAATTAACGGCAGAGTTTACCAAAAACTCCTATTGTTAGATGAACTGGACATATATTGGCGTATGAAATTTGTTTTCTGGGATAAAACCGACAACAAGGACGATGAAGTGAAAAGGAGCCATGGGATTTTATATTTCCCTGGCTCCCTTTGTTTTTTATATAAGCTCTATGTAATTATAAATTGTATTAATCTATTTCATGCCAAACAGCTCCTCCTTCAAGTCGAGATAATACAAATAATCCTCCGGTTTTACGTTGGGAGGGCAGCGATGGTCACAGAAGGGGATGTATCCTCCCCTTTCCACCAGCGGCACAAGGCTTTCAAGATACTCCTTTATGGCTTCTTTGCCTTGAGCCAGTACCATTTTGTCTACCCCACCCATGATTCTCAAGTCCTTTCCGTATTTATCCAGGAGCTCTTTTGGATGGCAGCAGCTGTTGACTTCAAAGGGGAACAGGCAATTGATGCCACTTTCTAAAAAGTAAGGCAATAGAGGTCGAACATCGCCGTCACAGTCAACATACCATATGTCTATGCCGGCTTCTTTGAGCTTCTTATGTATGCGCTTGTATCGCGGTACCACCACGTTTTTAAAGAAATCGATGGATACTATGGGGCCGTTTTTGAAGCATATATCCTCCCAACCCGCTGCAAAGTCGAAATCGAAATGCGGCAGCACCTGATCCAGAAAATCCTCAACAAGAACGCAGCAGGTTTCCACCATATCCTCCACCATATCGGGATAGTCATAGCAGGCATACGCCAAGCCTTCGAATGTGAGCATGTCGCGAATCTTGCCAATCATCGAGCCGGTATTTACGCCCAAAGGATAATCCCTGTCCGGTGGGTGTGCTTTTTTGAGGGCTTCAATATCCACTTTTCTAGAAGGGTCATCCCTACGGAAGCGTTCTTCCTTGCACCTTTTCCAGTCTTCAGGGGTTACGATGGAGGATTTTATGAAGTGCGGGATGGTGTCGTGCCCGTCTTTTGGAACTTCAGCAAGGAGGCCATCGCTGTTGATGAGGATTTTGGTGGTCTCAGTCTCTTCAACGACCCTCGATTCAAAAGGAGGGGACATCCATACGTTGCCGCTTATTACCTCTATCCTGTCGAAGTTGAAGAAGATGTCAGCCTCCCTGTTGTTGGTGATGCCGTTTTCTACAAATATGGACCATTCTTTGAAATTTTCATCCCAGTATCCAAACTCCATATTGAAGCACCGGTCGAAGGGCTTGTAATGCATCTGGTTGTTGAATCGTTCGCGGTCGGTCATGGTACCCTTCCATTTGGGCCGGCAAGGCGTTATTGTTTTCATCATAACCGAGCGCAGCAGTTTCCCTCCTCTTCAAGATGAAGAGGCATGCGCTCTTCCCCCCTTTCTTGTATTGTACGCTCTCGAAAAGTCCAAGAGCTTTATTTTAGCTTGCTTGCAGGTTCGGTCTAGGGCACTTCATCCCTAGATTATTGTATAAGGTTGCACTACAAAACCAATCGTTGTGCCTATATAGTTTAGTCACTTTTCGAGAATGTTCATATTAATGCTTCTGCCTTCTTTATTAAGTTGTACCCTGCTATACTTTGCATTGTCATGCATTTTCTTGCCCGAAAGGCTTTTTGTAATGATTTTTTAAACTTCTGTTTTTTATAAGTGGTGGGTAGTGGACTAAAAGCAGTTGCTTGTACGCTGAAACAAACTAGGTAGACGTCATAGTATGGTTTAACCAAAAAAACAGTTTATACAGCAATAAAAAATTTATAAAGACAACTATAAAAGATGCTCAACCTTTCCAACAATTGAAATCGCTTTTTACACCCTATATAGGTGTGAGTCTTTGGTGTATCGGTTTGCATAGCAACTGGCCGCGTAGCTTTCAGGTTTGATCTTTGGCTCAAAGGCGGTACCTTTGGCCATGGCCACCATTTCGTTTATTAAATCCTTGGTGGCACCATTGATGCCTACATCAAGGTGAAACTCAAAGTGTATATCGCCAGAACGGCCCGAAGGCCTGATTAAGCACTGTATAATTTTCTCAATCTTATCGGGAGTGAAAAGGGCAGCCACTTCTAAGGTTCTAGCGGTTTCGTAATATATCTTTTCGCGTAGGCTTTTCATGGGTCTAGGGACTACGTGCTTGGTGATAAAGCCAATAGCCCCCCTTCCAATACGGTGTAGGTGTATGGCAGTCACAAACACCGTATTCCTGCCCACTTGAGAATCTGAGCCTACCGACAAGCGATATTCGCAGTAAGGGGCCTGTCTTATAAAGTTAAGTATTTGCTCGTACACCTGGTCAAAGGTCAAGTTGTGGTATATGGAGTTAGAAAACAATAACGGTTGTTGTGCCGCCCTAGTTGCCGTGGCTTTTATACTGATCCCTCCCGCAATTTGGCTTTATCTACTATTATACATCAATTAATACTATTTTTACAGGGTTTTTAAAAATTTTTCAGAAATTTCGCATCTAATTTCCAGTGTAAATTTTTTTGAATATGGAATTAATGTTTTTCCATTTTATTGTAATTCTGGAATTTGAAAAGACCATAAACTCTGTCTTATAGGTACACTTCCCCCCTCCCCCATTCTAATCAAACCTGTATTTCCAGTTTTTTTGCTAACTATGTAGTGTCAAAAATTGGATTAACCCAGCCCTCTATTAACAGCACCTCATCTCTTATGTCTTCTATTATGTCTATCTGCAGCATCCTTTTCTCCCTAAATCCCCTAATGTTCCTGAAAAAGTATAACTGGCTTAGGTTAAAAGCTATTATCATAAACCCAACTACAGCCTCTGTACCCACTTCACTATGCACATAGCAATGGTCAAAATTATACTGTGTCTTTATTTGAC